>CAMDQJ010000074.1 GCA_945905835.1 Asaia bogorensis | reverse complement strand
ATTCCGACCTGTGGTGGAGCTTCCGCCATTCGCCGCTCACCGTCGCCGCCGCGATCGTCACGGCGATCTTCTTCATCGCCGCCATCTTCGCGCCCTGGCTGGCGCCGTTCGACCCGCTCGACGCGCGCACCCTCAACCTGATGGACGCCTTCACGCCGCCGGCCTGGAACGAGGCCGGCACGGCCGTCCATCCGCTGGGTGCCGACAACCAGGGCCGCGACATGCTGTCGGCCATCATGTACGGCTGCCGCGTCTCGCTGATGATCGGCCTCGCCGCCATCGTCTTCTCGGTCACCACCGGCGTGCTGCTCGGCCTGCTGGCCGGTTTCCGCGGCGGCTGGGTCGAAAGCATCATCATGCGCATGGCCGATATCCAGCTCACCGTGCCCGCCATCCTGATCGCGCTGACGCTCGACGGCGTCGCCCGCGTCGTGCTGTCCAAGAACCTGCACGACCAGGTGGCGATCTGGGTGCTGGTGCTGTCGATCGGCTTCGCCTACTGGCCGCAATTCGCCCGCGTCACGCGGGCAACGACGCTGGCCGAAAAGAACAAGGACTACGTCAACGCCGCCCGCATCATCGGCGTGCCCGGCATCCGCATTGCGCTGCAGCACGTGCTGCCCAACGCCACGGGGCCGGTGCTGGTGATCGCCACCATCGAGCTGGCCTTGGCTATTACCGCCGAAGCCTCCCTCTCCTACCTCGGCGTCGGCATGCCGCCGACCCAGCCCTCGCTCGGCACCCTCATCCGCGTCGGCAACGCCTTCCTGTTCTCCAGCGAATGGTGGATCGTGATCTTCCCCGCTCTCGCTTTGGTGATCCTGTCTCTGGCCGTGAACCTGTTGGGCGACTGGCTGCGCGACGCGCTCAATCCCAAGCTGCGCTGATCGATACCTTAGGTTGATTTACACGATATAATACCCGTGTATCGTGCCGGCCATGTTCGACGGCCCCTTTACCCTTGAACCCGATGCGCACGAACGCCGCGCCCGGCTGAGACTCGCCCGCATGCGCCGCATCGGACCGGTGGGCTTCCAGGAGGCCCTCGCCCATTTCGGCAGCGCCCAGGCCGCCTGCCGCCAGCTCACGACGGTTTCCGACGTCGAGATCGCGCGCGACGAGGAAGCACTCGCCCGCCTCGGCGGGCGGTCTCTGGTCCTGGGCGATACAGACTATCCCGCGGCGCTGGCGGCCCTGCCCGACGCCCCGCCGGTTCTGTCGGCGCTGGGCGACGTGTCGCTGCTGGCGCGACGCTGCATCGCCATCGTCGGCGCCCGCGAAGCCTCCGTTGCCGGCCGGCGCTTCGCCGCCCAGCTCGCATCGGAGCTCGGCGCGGCCGGCTTCTGCGTGGTCTCCGGCTTGGCCCGCGGCATCGACGCATCGGCGCACGAGGCGGCGCTGCCCGCCGGAACCGTCGCCGTGCTGGCCGGCGGGGCCGATGAAATCTACCCGCCGCAGAATGCCGGCCTGTACGCCGAGGTCGCGGCACGCGGCCTGGTACTGAGCGAATGCACGGTCGACACGCCGGCGGTGGCCCGCGCCTTCCCGCGCCGCAACGGCATCGTCAGCGGCCTCTCCTTAGGGGTGGTTGTGATCGAGGCAGCGGAGAAATCGGGCTCTCTGATTACCGCCCACCGGGCCCTCGAGCAGGGCCGCGAGGTCTTCGTGGTGCCGAGCTCGCCGATGGACCCGCGCTACAGCGGATCCAATAACCTTATCCGGGACGGGGCCATTTTGGCCCGTAACGCCAACGATATTATAAGTGTGTTCGGCGCGCATCACGTCGCGCCGCAAGCCGTTGAAAAACCGATGGAAAAACTTTCCCCTGCCACCCCTTCTCAGGTCTTGGCGGCCTTGGGGTCGGTGCCCACCGCGGTTGACGAACTGGTACGCCGATGCCAAGTGTCCGCCGCCGCCATGGCGGACATCCTGCTTTCCCTCGAGTTGGAAGGCCGCCTGGAGAGGCACTGGGGCAACCGCGTATCCCTGATTTGAATCAGTGATCTAGCTCCGGTTTTCGTAGTATCACTGGAGCTTGTTCGCCGATGGATGTGCTGGTCGTCGAGTCCCCGGCCAAGGCTAAGACCATTGGAAAGTACCTTGGCCCGGGCTTCACCGTGCTGGCCTCCTACGGCCATGTCCGCGATCTGCCGCCCAAGGACGGCTCGGTCCGCCCCGACGAGGATTTCGCCATGGACTGGGAGGTCGACGCCCAGTCGGCCAAGCGCATCGACGCCATCGCCAAGGCCATCACCAAGGGCGGCAAGCTCTACCTCGCCACCGATCCCGACCGCGAGGGCGAGGCGATCTCCTGGCACGTCCGCGACATCCTGCAGAAGAAGAAAGCGCTGGCCGGCGTCGACGTGAAGCGCGTCACCTTCAATTCCATCACCAAGGCCTCGGTGCTGCACGCCGTCGCCAACCCGCGCGAGCTCGACCAGCCGCTGATCGACGCCTACCTCGCCCGCCGCGCCCTCGACTATCTCGTGGGCTTCACGCTGTCGCCCGTCCTCTGGCGCAAGCTGCCGGGCAGCCGCTCGGCCGGCCGCGTCCAGTCCGTGGCCCTGCGCCTGATCTGCGAGCGCGAATCGGAGATCGAGGTCTTCAAGACCCGCGAGTACTGGACGGTCGATGCCAATTTCGGCACCGCCAAGAAACAGACGCTGAAGGCCCGCCTCACCCATCTCGACGGCCGCAAGCTCGACAAGTTCGACCTCGACACGGCAGAGCGCGCCGAGAGCGCCAAGCGCGAGATCGAGCGCCGCGCTTTTTCGGTGGCCTCGATCGACCGCCGCCAGGTCCGCCGCAACCCGCCGCCACCCTTCATCACCTCGACCCTGCAGCAGGAGGCCTCGCGCAAGCTCGGCCTCGGCGCCTCGACCACCATGCGCATCGCCCAGCGCCTCTATGAAGGCGTCGACATGGGCGGCGAGACGGTCGGCCTCATCACCTATATGCGCACCGACGGCGTGCAGCTCGCCCCCGAGGCGATCGGCCAGACGCGCCGCCTGATCGAGACCAAGTACGGCCCGACCTACCTGCCGGAAAAGCCGCGCGTCTATATCTCGAAGGCCAAGAACGCCCAGGAGGCCCACGAGGCAGTCCGCCCGACCGACCTGTTCGTGCTGCCGCAGGATGTCGCCAAGTACCTCGATAAGGACCAGCTCGGCCTCTACGAGCTGATCTGGAAGCGCACCGTCGCCAGCCAGATGGAAAACGCCGTGCTCGACCAGGTGACGGTCGACATCGCCAGCGGCGACAAGACCGTGCAATTGCGCGCCACCGGCTCGGTCGTGAAGTTCAACGGCTTCCTCACGCTCTACGACGAAAGCCGGGACGAGAAGAGCGAGGACGACGAGAGCGCCGCCATCCTGCCCGACGTTGCCGAGGGCGAGGCGATGGACCGCCGCGAGGTTCTGCCCGAGCAGCACTTCACCGAGCCGCCGCCGCGCTATTCCGAGGCCAGCCTGGTCAAGAAGCTAGAAGAACTCGGCATTGGCCGGCCCTCGACCTATGCCAGCATCATCGACGTCCTGCAGCGCCGCAGCTACGTCAAGATCGACCGCAAGCGCTTCATTCCCGAAGACCGCGGCCGCATCGTCACCGCCTTCCTGCAGACCTATTTCCCACGCTACGTGGAATACAACTTCACAGCGCACCTGGAAGAAGAACTCGACGACATCTCCGACGGCAAGATGGACTGGCGCCAGGTGCTGCGCGAGTTCTGGAAGGCCTTCTCCAGCGCCGTCGGCGAAACCAAGGAGCTGCGCGTCAGGGAAGTGCTCGACAAGCTCGACGAGGAGCTCGGCCCCCACTTCTTCCCGGCCAATGACAGTGTCGGCGGCAAGAGCCCGCGCACCTGCCCGTCCTGCGCCGATGGCCGCCTCGGCCTGAAGCTCGGCAAGTTCGGCGCCTTCATCGGCTGCTCGAACTATCCGAACTGCAAGTTCACGCGAAAGCTCGGCATCGTCGATGCCGACAAGGATGCGCAGAGCGGCGCCAACCTCGAGGGCCCGAAGCTGCTCGGCATCGATCCGGTGAGCGGCCTGCCGGTCACCCTGCGCAACGGTCCCTACGGCCTTTACGTCCAGCTGGGCGACGCCGTGCCGAAGACCAAGGAAGCGCCGGCCGTCAAACCCAAGCGCCAGTCGCTGCTCAAGGGCATGGTGCCCGACGAAGTGACTCTCGAGAACGCGCTGGCGCTGCTGTCGCTGCCGCGCGAGTTGGGCCCGCATCCCGAGGACAGCGAAATGATCCTGGCCGGCGTCGGCCGCTTCGGGCCCTACGTCAAGCACGGCCCGAAATACAAATCGATCCCGGCCGACGAGAGCGTGCTCGAGATCGGCATGAACCGCGCCGTGGCACTGCTCGCCGAGACCAGGGTGCCGGGCCGCGGCCGCGCCGCCGTGAAGCCGATCCGCGTCGTCGGCCCGCATCCCGCCGACGAGGCGCCGATCGAGCTCTACGACGGCCGCTACGGCATGTATGTGAAGCACGGCGGTATCAACGCCACCGTGCCGCGCGACCTCAAACCCGAGGAGCTGACGGTCGACCAGGCCGTCTCCCTGCTGGCCGAACGTGCCGCCAAGGGCCCCGGCACCAAGAAGCCGGCGCGCGCCAAGAAGGCCGCTGCTCCCAAAGTGGCGGCCGCACCGAAGACAAAAACCAAAACCAAGGCCAATGGCGCCGCCGAAATCGGCGCGCCGGCCAACGATACGGAAGTGAAACCTAAAACTGTCAAAAAGAAATCTGCACCCCGGCGCAAAGCCAAGCCGGACGCTCCTCCCCGCACTGGAACCGATGGCTAAGGGCAAGGTCCCGAGCCGCGAAGAACTGCTGGCTTTCATCAAGGAAAGCGCCACGCCGATCGGCAAGCGCGAGATCGCACGCGCCTTCGGTATCAAGGGCGACCAGCGCATCGAGTTGAAAGTGCTGCTGCGCGAATTGCGCGACGTCGGCGAAATTACGCCCGACCGCGCCAAGACCTTCCGCGACCCCAAGGCCATGACCGACGTCGCCGTGCTCGAGATCGTGCGCGTCGACAATGACGGCCACCTGATCGCCGTGCCGCAGAAGTACGACGAGGAGAAGGACGGCCCGCCGCCACGCATCGAGATCGCGCCGCACAAGACGCATGGCGGCCCGGCCCCGACGGTCGGCGACCGCGTGCTGGGTTCACTGAAACGCAAAGGTAAGGAAGCCTACGAGGCCCGCATCATCCGCCGCCTCGGCACCGGCCCGAAGAAGATCCTCGGCCTCTACGAGGAGCCGCCAGGCGGCAAGGGCATCGGCCTGGTCACGCCGACCGACCGCAAGATGCGCAACACCTTCGAGGTGCGCGCATCCGACAGGAACGGCGCTCAGCCCGGCGACATCGTATGGGTCGAGGCGGCCGGCGGGGCGCTGTCGACCCGCGCGCGCGTGCTCGAGCGTATCGGCCCGTTGAGCGACCCGCGCACCGTCTCCCTGATCTCGATTGCCGCCAACGACGTCCCGGTCGATTTTCCGCTGGCTGCAGCGGAGGAAGCCGAGCGCGCCAAGGCGGCGCCGATGGGCGACCGGCTCGACCTGCGCAAGGTGCCGCTGGTCACCATCGACGGCGAGGATGCGCGCGATTTCGACGATGCTGTGTTCGCCGAACCCGACCCGGCCCATCCCGGCGGCTGGCACCTGTTCGTCGCCATTGCCGACGTCGCCTGGTACGTGCGGCCCGACAAGCCGCTCGACCGCGCCGCCTACCGCCGCGGCACCTCGGTCTATTTCCCCGACCGCGTCGTGCCCATGTTGCCCGAGGCGCTGTCAAACAACTGGTGCTCGCTGCTGCCGCGCGAGGATCGCCCGGTGCTGGTGGCCGAGATGTGGATCGACGCCGCCGGCGAACTCAAACGGCACAAATTCCACCGCGCCATGATCCGCTCGGCCGCGCGCCTCACCTACAATCGCGTCCAGCGCGCCGCCGACGGCCATCCCGACGACGAGATCGCGCCCTTGATGAAGAGCGTGATCGAGCCGCTCTACGGCGCCTATCGCGTGCTGCTGGTAGCGCGCGAGAAGCGCGGTGCCCTCGACCTCGACCTGCCCGAGCGCCTGGTCAAGCTCGGCGCCGACGGCCGCATCGCCGAGATCGGCGTACGCGAGCGCCTCGACAGCCACAGGCTGATCGAGGAATTCATGGTAGTGGCCAATGTCGCGGCGGCCCAGGCGCTGGAACAGCGCCAGGCGCCCTGCCTCTACCGCGTCCACGACCAGCCCGACCTCGCCAAGATCGAGGGCCTGCGCGAGTTTTTAGGCACGCTAGGCATCAAGCTGCCGACCGGCCAGCGGCTGCGCCCGGCCGACCTCAACCGCGTGCTGGCCTCGGTCGCCGGCAAGCCGACCTCGCGGCTGGTCAGCGAAACAGTGCTGCGCAGCCAGAGCCAGGCCGTCTACAGCCCCGACAACCTCGGGCACTTTGGCCTCGCCCTCGCCCGCTACGCCCACTTCACCTCGCCGATCCGGCGCTATCCCGACCTTCTGGTGCATCGCTCGCTGATCGCGGCCTATGGCCTGGGCGATGGCGGCCTGCCGGCGGGCGAAGCCGGCCGCTGCACCGAGTTCGGCGAGCATCTGTCGATGTGCGAGCGCCGCGCCGTATCGGCCGAACGCAACGCCATGGACCGCTATGTTGCGAACTTCATGGCCCAGCATGTCGGCGCCACCTTCCCGGCGCGCATCAGCAGCGTCACCCGCTTCGGCCTGTTCATCAGCGTCGACGGCTCCGGCGCCGACGGGCTGATCCCGATCCGCAACATCGGCCAGGAATTCTTCCGCCACGACGAAGGCCGCCAACTGCTGATCGGCGAGCGCACCGGCGAGACCTACGGGCTGGGCGACCGGCTGCGGGTCAAGCTGGTCGAGGCAAGCGTCGCCACAGGCGGCTTGCTGTTCGACATCGTCGACGTGATCGAGCGGGTCGAGCGCCTCGCCCTGCCCAGGGGTGACCGGGGCGGCCGCCCGCCCCCGCGTCGTCCGGTCGCGCATCGCGGCGGCCAAAAGGACAAACGGTCGCGGCGCCCCCGCTAGGCCGAGAGCCCATTTTGGAGGCATGAGCGAGCCCGTCCACAACCCCGACACGCTGACGGCGATGCGCCGCGGCTGGCGCGGGCGTTGTCCGCGCTGTGGCGAGGGCGCGCTGTTCGGCAGATTCCTCAAGATGCAGAGCCACTGCGCGGCCTGCGGCCTGTCGCTCGAGCCGTTCCGCGCCGACGATGCGCCGGCCTATTTCACCATCTTCGCCGTCGGCCACGTTGTCGTGCCGCTGGTGTTGGCCTTCGAGCGCTACGCCGCCGAACCGCCTCTATGGATACACGCAGCGCTTTGGCTGCCGCTGTCCATCGGCCTCGCCTTGTTGCTGCTACCGCGCATAAAGGGCGCCGTGATCGCCCTTCTATGGACACATCGCGCCGCCGCTCCCAAGCCTGCGGCGGACGGTCTCGGTCCCTTACCCTGACGTGGCCCCCGGCCGGCCGCCTGTGCTACGCTAGCTCCCGGTGTTGATGTGTTGATCCCTCTGTTTCGCCGGGCA
Source organism: Asaia bogorensis (assembly GCA_945905835.1). Classification (GTDB taxonomy): domain Bacteria; phylum Pseudomonadota; class Alphaproteobacteria; order Reyranellales; family Reyranellaceae; genus Reyranella. Next base: position 12,833 of record CAMDQJ010000074.1, on the reverse strand, counting down.
TTGCCCTGCATGGCAACGGCCTTGGTGGCCGCCGCCCTCGTTGCGTCATGCGAGACCACATCGGTCTCCACGACCAATCCGTCCGGTAATCCCTCCGTCGCGGCCGATGTCGGCATCGAGCGCGTCATCCTCCAGGCCTACCGCGCCATCGGCGACCGCCACATCTTCGATCCCGACTTCCGCAAGCTGGCGCCCGATACCTATCGGGCCTTCGCCAGCGCCGATCCCGCCATGTCGCTCAAGACCACCGACCAGTCCTTCACCGTGCTGCGCGATGGCCGCGAGATCCTGACCCGGCCGACCCCCGCCGAGTCCGACGACGGCCGCGCCTGGGGCGGCCTGATGGCTGAAATGTTCGCCGCCTCGGTCGAGGCCTCGCCGACGCTACAGCACGCCGACCGCCAGGCGCTGATCAAGCAGGCGATGGTCGCCACCACCAAGCCGCTCGACCGCAACAGCCGCTACGCCGATCCCGACGAAGCGCGGGAGAATCGTTTCCAGCGCGACGGCGGTGGCGGCGTCGGCATCACCGTCGAGCGCACCGACGACAAGAAGGTCTTCATCCGCAACGTCCAGGACAATTCCCCGGCCGCCAAGGCAGGGCTTGCGACCGGCGACCAGATCACCGGCATCGACGGCCAGCCGATCGGCGACAAGCCGCTGAGCGACGTGGTGCGCCAGCTGCGCGGCGCCATCGGCGCTGTGCTCAACATCACGGTGTACCGCGTCTCGCAGGAGCGCGAGTTCACGGTCGGGCTGAAGCGCGGCCGCATCATCCCGACGACGGTGATGTATGAGCGCCGCGGCGACCTGGCGCTGATCCGCCTCATGGGCTTCAACACCGCGACCACCGAGACGCTGCGCGCCGCCCTCGATAAAGCGCGCGCCGAGATCGGCTCCAGCCTCGCGGGCATCATCATCGACATGCGCGGCAACCGCGGCGGCCTGCTCGACCAGGCGCTGTCGGTGACCGAAGTCTTCATCGGCGACGGCGTGGTCTTCGCCACCCAGGGCCGCCATCCCGACAGCAAGCGCAGCTACCGCAGCCACAGCGGCCGCAAGACACCCGACACGCCCATGGTCGTGCTGGTCAACGGCATGTCGGCCTCGGCGGCCGAGATCGTCGCCGCCGCCTTGCAGGATCGCGGCCGGGCCGTCATCGTCGGCACCACGAGCTACGGCAAGGGCACCGTGCAGACGGTCGTCCGCCTGTCCAACGAAGGCGAACTGGTACTCACCTGGTCGCGCCTGCTGGCGCCGTCGGGCTACACCTGGAACGAGCTGGGCGTCCTGCCCAACATCTGCACCGCCAAGGTGGCCGACATCCAGCAGCTCGGTGCCGACGCCGCCGACACCAACCGCTCGACGCTGATGCGCTGGCATGCGCTGCGCAACCCGACCCATGAAGAGATCGCGACGCTCCGCCAGATCTGCCCGCCCGGCGAAGGCAGCCCCGAGCGCGACGTCGAAATCGCCGGCCGGCTGCTCGGCGACCGCGATCTCTACGCCCGTGCCGTCCGCGCCGTCACCGACCAGGCCGCAGCCCCCCGCCAATAGGGTGGCTTGACAGGGCGGCCGTGCCGACTAATTTGCCGGCCTCTGCGGAATTCGCCCTTTTGGGCATAAGGACAAGACCATGGCCAAGCCGACCTCGATCCTGATCAAGATGGTGTCCAGCGCCGACACCGGCTTCTATTACGTCACCAAGAAGAACCCGCGCACCAAGACCGAGAAGCTCGAGCTCAAGAAGTACGACCCGGTCGCGCGCAAGCACGTCGTCTTCAAGGAATCCAAGATCAAGTAAGACGGCAACGGCCGCCTTTCGTCAGAGCCGCCCCTACCGGGCGGCTTTTTCGTGGGCTGCTTTGGGGCTAGGCTTTGGTCAACCCAGTAAACGGAGGAACGACATGAGCGCCCAGCTTTCGCGCGACGACTGGAAAGGCCGCGCCGGCGGTCTCAGCTACCGCAACCAGGCCTTCATCGGCGGCAAGTTCGTGGCCGCACAGTCGGGCAAGACTTTCGACTGCATCAACCCGGCGACCGGCCAGATCCTGACCAAGGTCGCGGCCTGCGATACCGCCGATGTCGATGCCGCCGTGTCTGCCGCCCGCGCCGCCTTCAACAAGGGCACGTGGGCCAGCATGGCGCCGGCCCAGCGCAAGCGCATCATGCTGAAGTTGGCCGAGCTGATGATGAAGAACCGCGAGGAGCTGGCGCTGCTCGAAACCCTCGACATGGGCAAGCCGATCGCCTTCTCGACCACCGTCGACGTCCCGGGCTCGGCCAATGCCGTGCAATGGTTCGCCGAAGCCATCGACAAGGTCTACGACGAGGTCGCCCCGACCCCAGGCAATGTCGTGGCGCTGATCACCCGCGAGGCCACCGGCGTCGTGGCCTGCGTCGTGCCGTGGAACTTCCCGCTGCTGATGGCCTGCTGGAAGATCTCGCCGGCGCTGGCCGCCGGCAATTCCGTCATCCTGAAGCCCGCCGAGCAGTCGCCGCTCACCGCGCTGCGCCTCGGCGAGCTGGCGGCCGAGGCCGGCATTCCCGAAGGCGTGTTCAACGTCCTGCCAGGCTTCGGCGAGACCGCCGGCCAGGCGCTCGGCCGTCACATGGATGTCGATGTCGTTGCCTTCACCGGCTCGACCGAGGTCGGCAAGTACTTCCTGAAGTACTCGGGCGATTCCAACATGAAGCAGGTCTGGCTCGAGTGCGGCGGCAAGTCGCCCAACGTCGTGCTGGCCGACGCGCCCAACCTCGACATCGCCGCCCGCCGCACCGCCTTCGGCATCTGGTTCAACCAGGGCGAGGTCTGCACCGCCGGCAGCCGCCTGATCGTCGAGGACAAGATCAAGGATGAGTTCCTCGCCAAGGTCATGGCGATCGGCCAGAAGATGATGCCGGGCGACCCGCTCGACCCGAAGACGCAGATGGGCGCCATGGTCGACGCCAACCAGACCGAGCGCGTCATGGGCTACATCGCTGCCGGCCAGAAGGAAGGCGCCAACCTCAAGATGGGCGGCAAGCAGGTCCATATCGACAATGCCGGCAGCTTCATCGAGCCGACCGTGTTCGACGGCGTCGACAACAAGATGAAGATCGCCCAGGAGGAAATCTTCGGTCCCGTGCTGTCGGTGATCTCGGTCAAGGACGCCGAGCAGGCGCTCGCCGTCGCCAACGACACGATCTATGGACTGGCCTCGGCGATCTTCACGTCCGACATCAACAAGGCCTTCAAGTTCGCCAAGGGCCTGCGCGCCGGCTCGGTATGGGTCAACACCTACGACGGCGGCGACATCACCACGCCGTTCGGCGGCTACAAGCAGTCCGGCATCGGCCGCGACAAGTCGCTGCACGCCTTCGACAAGTTCACCCAGCTCAAGACGACCTGGATCCAGTTGGGCTAAGGCGAGAAAGAGCGGGGTTCATGGAAGTAACCCGCCACCGCTCTTCGCCACCCAGCGCGTTCCTGGGCGATCTCAGCCGATTCTACCACTGGGACTCGTACGAGGCGCCGCTGCGGCGCGACGGCCTCGCCATGCACGAGATTCTACCTCGCGCTCTTCGCCCATCATCCGCGCGGCTTCAGGCAGCTCCTGCTGCTGCGCGACAGGATCGTCGCCCCTTTCGGATTGAGGCCATCCGGTGCCGGCGCACCGCTTGAGATCAAGCCGGCTTACGCGGTCGGCGAGAAGATCGCGCGCTTCAAGCTGTTCGGTCAGAACGACAGCGAGATCGTCACCGGCGGCGACGACAAGCATCTGGATTTCAGGGTGTCGCTGCGAAAAGTGACCGAGGGCGCGGCCGCGCGGGTGGCACTGACCACGGTCGTAAGTCCGCACAATCTTTTCGGCAAAACATATCTCGCGGCGATCATGCCTTTTCACCGACCGGGCATTCGCATGTTGTTAACGAACGCCGTCGCAGCCGGACGGATATGAGGTTTACGAGGGCAGAACGGGCGGCGGCCGCCTTTTCGACAGGAGCGCCGCGGCGGCAAAGCCGCAGGCCGCCACCAGCATGATGCCGGTCAGTCCCCACAGCACGACGGTGTAGCCGCCGAACGCGCTCCAGGCGAAGGCCGCTATCAGCGGACCGGCGGCGCGCATGATGTTGGTCGGCATGGTAAGCGCGCCCGAAACAACGCCATAGCCTTCGGGTCCGATGAATTCCGGCACCGCCATGCCGCGCAGGATGGTGACCAGGCCGTTGGCGACGCCGTAGATGATGGCGAAAGGGATCAGGCCGTAGACGTCGTCGATGCCGCCGGCCAGCATCGCCATGGAGATCGGGAAGGCGAAATAGATCAGGGCGCCGAGCTGGATCGTGGTGATGTGGCGCTGGCCCGCCATCAGCAGCACGCGGCCGACCACCTGCATCGGCCCGATCAGCGCGATGATGGCCATCACCACGCCGATCTGCACGCCGCGTTCGATCAGGAGCGGGATCAGGTGGAAGCTCATGGCCGAGAAGGCGAGCCCGTAGCCGGCGAAGGCCACGACCAGTCCCCAGAAGGCCGGGACCCGGATGGCAGCGGCCAGCGGACTCTTTTTCGCGACGCCGGCTGCCGGCGGCTTTGATGCGGCGATCGGCACGGCCTTCTCGTTCGGGCCCGGCACGAACAGCCAATGGATGAACGCCACGCCGAGGATGATTGCCGCCATCACTTCCAGCGTCGGCCGCCAGCCGATGCGCTCGATCAGGAGCTGGGCGAAGGGGATGCCGAAAGTGCTGGCGAGGCCGCCGAGGAAGGTCATCAGCAGGATCGCCTGCTTGTAGCGTGGGCCGTAGACGCGGGTGATCACAGCGAAGGCGGGCTCGTAGAGGGTCACCGACTGGCAGACGCCGAGCCCCAGCCACAGCGCGTAGAACGCCACCAGCGAGTCGGTGCGGGCCCACACGAACAGCAGCACGGCGGCCACAGCCGAACCGCCGGTCATCAGCTTGCGGCCGTGGCCGCGGTCGATCCAGGCGCCGACCGGAATCGAGCACAGGCCAGCGACCAGCAGGCCAGCCGAGAGCGCGCCGTAGAGCGCGTCGCGCGACCAGCCGAGTTCCTTCTCCATCGGCACGACGAACAGCGGAAAGGTGTAGTAGACGAGGCCCCAGGTGATGAGCTGGCCGAGCGACAGCACCCACAGGATCACCGCCGGCCGCTTGCGCCATGGACCCGCCCGCTGGCCGTCGGGCTCCTTTTCGTCTTCAATCATCGACATTGGCACGAGCTTACGCTGAACTGCCGCCATGCGCATCGGCATCGACCTCGGCGGCACCAAGATCGAAGGCATCGTCCTCGACGATGCCGGCATCGAGCACGCGCGCCTGCGCGTGCCGACGCCCGGACACACCTATGAGGAAACGGTCGCCGGCGTGGCCAGCGTCGTGCGCGAACTCGAGACGCGCCTGGGCGTGCGCTGCCGCGTCGGCGTCGGCCATCCCGGCGCAATCTCGCCGGCGACCGGCCTGATCAAGAACGCCAATTCGACGCGGCTGAACGGCCATCCGCTCGACCGCGACCTCAAACGCGCGCTGGGTCGCGAGGAAGTGCGCCTGTCCAACGACGCCAACTGCTTCGCCGTCTCCGAGGCGGCCGACGGCGCGGCCGCGAGCTGCAGGATCGTGTTCGGCGTCATCCTCGGCACCGGCGTGGGCGGCTGCATCGTCGTCGACGGCCAGCCGCTGATCGGTGCGCAGGCCATCTCCGGCGAATGGGGCCACAACGCCCTGCCGTTGCCGCGCGACGACGAGCGTCCCGGCCCGCACTGCTATTGCGGACGCTACGGCTGCGTCGAGTCATGGTTGAGCGGCCCCGCCTTCCAGGCCCAGTTCACCAACCGCACCGGCCGCTCCCTGCGCCCCACCGAAATCGCCGCCGCGGCGAAGACCGGCGACGCCGAGGCAGCTTCGGCAATGGAGATTTACTGCGATCGCCTGGCGCGCTCGCTGGCCAACGTCGTCAACCTCGTCGACCCGCACGCGATAGTGCTGGGCGGCGGCCTGTCGGCCATCGCGCAGTTCTATGCGCGCGTGCCGGAGCTGTGGAAACGCTACGTCTTCTCCGAACCCGAGAGCATCGCCACCCGGCTGCTGCCGCCCAAGCACGGCGATTCGAGCGGCGTGCGCGGCGCGGCGTGGTTATGGCCGGCCTAGCTTAAGCCGCCGAGTTGCTTTCGACATGGAACGCCTTCGAGGTGACGAACCACTCGGGCATCTCGGCCGCGACGCGGCATCATGATACCTCGGGGGGTGTGGTGAGAAAGTGAGAAGATCACGAAAAATGCCGATGCCATCGGCATTAAATGTTTCTCACCCGCGTGAGAAACGGTGAGAAAAAGACCCTAGTTGCAGGACGGCTTTGGCAACGCCTCGAGCCGGGTCAGCCAGTATTCGATCGCCGTGTCGGCCTGCTCGTTGGTGCCGTAGAGCTCGACGCCGTTGTCGAGAGTGATGCTGCTCATCTCGAAAGCCGGTTCGCCCTGGCCTTTGGCGGCAGCGTCGAAGAAGCCAGCACGGAAGTAGATGCGCTCGCGGCCCTCGACCAGCGCGCCCGCGCCTTCTGGAATGGCGATATCGGCCAGGCGCTTGGGCACCTTGCCGATCAGGATGTTGGCCGCCTGCGGCGGCTTCACCTTGTCGCCGAAGAAGAACAGCCCGTCGAAGCCGCCGTCGCCAGCCTTGGCGTGGCGCAGCGTGGCGCGCGAGATCGCCACCGGGAACAGCGTCTCGGCCGGCAGCGCCACGGTTTGTCCCTCGGGTTCGCCGAAGCGGGCCTGGCCGATGCTGCCGTCGAGCAAGGCGTCGCCCTTCAACAGGCTGGTCTGCTTGCCGTTGGCGGTCGAGCGGTGCTCGAAATGGAACTTCGTGCCGTCGCGGCTTTCCGTCATCTGCGACTGCTGCTCGCTTACGATCGGCGTGCGGCCGCCCTCGATCTCGATGCGCATGCGCTGGTTGACGGTGTAGCCCTCGCAGGTCGCGCGCAACTCGTAGCCGTAGGTGCCGATGCTGCCCGAGCGCGATGCCTTGCCGCGCTCCATCGGCGATACGGTGTAGACGGCTCGATGGGGCGCCAGGTCCTGCGCCACAGCAGGCGTGACGGCCAGGGTCGCGAGTGCGCAGGCTAGGGGTCTGTAGTTCAGCATCGAGGCCTCGGCAGGGCTTGAAGTTGAATGAGACGGGCATCGACGGCGAAGTCGCCGTAGTCGAGCATCATGGACCTTGCGATGCCGTTGGCCAGCAAGTCGAGCGCCAATTCGTACTCGGGCTGGGCGCCCTGGTCGTCGGCGGCGAAGAAGGCGAAGCGCACGCCCCAGGCCTGCTGGTTGCGCATCAGGCCGAGATCGCCGCGCACCGCCGGCGTGCCCGGCGCCGCCCGCGGCGGGCGACCGATCACGGCGTTGACCTGGAAGGCGCCGTCGAGGCGGGCGCCGTCGAACACCTTGTAGGAGACCGTCTTCTCGCCGGCCCGGGCGTGGCGGATGATCAGCGCGAGATGAGTGGTGGGAAACAGCGTGCCCGCCGGCAGGTCGAAGGCGCGCGGCTCGGGCAGCGTGAAGGTCGCCCGGCCCTTGCCGCCCGAGCCCTCGAGATCGGCCTGGCCGCGCAACTCCTCCTCAACTTCGTCGTTCTGGATGTTGCGCACGCTGAAGCGCAGTTCGAGGCCGTTCTTGGACTCGTAGCTGGTGAAGTTCGAATCGGTTTCGAATTCCTCGCCGTCGGTGCGCTGGAAGGTGAGCTTGATGCGCTGCTTGACCTCCCAGCCATCGCACGAATCGACGGTCTCCAGTACCATGCGGCCGCCGACTTCCGAGATGCCGCTGCTCGAACGCGAGCCTGAAAGCTTCATTTCGTAGGCCGCGCGGTGGGGCACCAGCACGACATCCTGCCGGGCGTCGGCACCGCTTATCCACAGGCCCAATAGGAGGGCGACGCAAGCACCGGCAAACGGGACTGCAAACCTAACTCGGGAATGGCGCAAACTATAAGTGGTGGTCAACGGACAGCGGCTACGGGCTAGGCCTTGTGGCTGGGCGGCCAAGCGTAATATCCATGCGCGTGGATTGCCAGAATGATCGACAGTGACAGTGACGCACGTGGAGGATAGCCGCCCATGACAAACCGCAAGCCTCGGGTATTCGCGACCCGGCTGTTCCCGGAAGCCGTCGAGACCCGTCTCGCGTCCAGTTTCGACGCCGTGCTCAACCCCCAGGACACAAACTACGACGGGACCGCCCTGGTGAAGGCCACGGCCGGCTGCGATGGCATCATGTGCGCCGCGGGCGACCCGATGAATGCCGAGACCATCGCCAACCTGCCGGCGTCGGTCCGCATCATCTCGACGTTTTCCGTGGGTTACGAGCATGTCGACGTCGCCGCCGCCGCCAAGCGCGGCATCAAGGTCAGCAACACCCCCGACGTCCTGACCGACGCCACCGCCGACATCGCCATGCTCTGCCTGCTGGGAGCGGCCCGCCGCGCCCACGAGGGCACGACCATGCTGCGCACCCACAACTGGGTCGGCTGGACGCCGCGGCAGCTCATGGGCGTGCATGTCACCGGCAAGCGCCTGGGCATCCTGGGCATGGGCCGCATTGGCCAGGCGATGGCCGACCGGGCGCGGGCCTTCCGCATGCAGATCCATTACTCCAACCGCACCCGCCTGCCCGCCGACCTAGAAAAGGGGGCAATCTTCCACGCCGATCCCGATGCCATGCTGCCGCACTGCGACGTGCTGTCGATCAACGCGCCGATGACGCCGGCGACGCGCAAATGGGTGAACGCCGCCCGCATCGAACGCCTGCCCAAGGGCGCCATCGTCATCAATACCGCGCGCGGCGGCGTGGTCGACGACGAGGCGCTGATCGCCGCCCTGAAGAGCGGCCGGCTGGCCGCCGCCGGGCTCGACGTGTTCGACGGCGAACCCAAGATCCACCAGGGCTACTACGCGCTGGAGAACGCTTTCCTGCTGCCTCACATGGGCTCGGCGACGACGGAAACGCGCAATGCCATGGGGTTCAAGGCGCTCGACAATCTCGAGGCCTTCCTGCTCAGAGGCGAGACGCCGCCTGATCTTGTGAAGCCGGCTTAGCCTTCGGTGCCTTCACCGGCTTGGCCTTGGCCGCTCGCGTCGCTTTCTTGGGATGCGAAGGGGTCACGGGCTTGGCAGAAGCGGCTGGCTGCGGCCCGGCCTCGACGGCGGGCGGTGGTGCTGCTTCGGCAACGGCAGTGACCGGCTCGGTCGGCTGTGTCGGCCCTGTCGGCGCCGGCTTGTAGGCTGCCGCATCCCAGCTCGAGGCTGGCGCGTTGGCGGGCGCCCGCGGCGGCGAGAGATACTCCACTCCCGCTTCGCTGACGACGCGGTCGGGCGTATTGTAGTCGACGTCGTAGGGATCGCCGACGCCAGCCTCCCGATCCTTGCAGATCGGGATGTTGCGGAACGTCCGCCAGATCGCGCAGTCCTTCTTGGAGGCCATCGAGGCCAGGTGATCGGCGCCGGTCTTTTGCGTGGTGGCAAGCGACACGCCGTCGGCGCCGTAGCTCGCGGCCATTAGCGCGATCGGCACGCCGCAGGCCGCCGTCATCAACGGCAGGGCCAGGACCATGAGGAGAGGCAAGCGAGCGAACCGGGGGAAGTTCATAATTTTCTTTATTAAGAAAAAGAATTAACCATCTGAATGTAAATAGTTTTATTCCATTCGTCAATGACCGCCGGGTCTCTAGCCCTAGTCCTTTTTGGGGGGTGGCAACCGCAAGCTGAGGTGGAGCTCGCGCAATTTCGCGTCCGGCACCTCGGTCGGGGCGTCCATCATCAGGTCGACGGCCTGCTGGTTCATCGGGAAGGTGATGACCTCGCGGATGTTGGGCTCGTCGGCCAGCAGCATGACGATGCGGTCGACGCCGGGGGCGGCGCCGCCGTGCGGCGGGGCGCCGAACTTGAAGGCGTTGAGCATGCCGCCGAAGCGTAGCTCGACCTCTTCCCGGCTGTAACCAGCAATGCCGAACGCCTTGTACATGATCTCCGGCTTGTGATTGCGGATCGCGCCGGAGCAGAGCTCGATGCCGTTGCAGACGATGTCGTACTGCCAAGCCTTGATGGTCAGCGGATCCTGCGTCTCCAGCGCCTCCAGCCCGCCCTGCGGCATCGAGAACGGGTTGTGGCTGAAATCGACCTTCTTGGCGGTCTCGTCGTACTCGAACATCGGGAAGTCGACGATCCAGCAGAAGCGGAACTCGTTCTCGGCGATCAGGCCCATTTCCTGGCCGACCTTGGTCCGGACCTGGCCGGCGAATTTCCACGCCGTATCGGCCTTGTCGGCAATGAAGAACACCGCGTCGCCATCCTCGGCGCCGGTCAGCGCCGCGAGCTTGGCCAGACGATCGGCGCTGACGAATTTGGCGATCGGCCCCTTCCCCGCTCCGCCTTCCAGCACGATGTAGCCCAGGCCCGGCTTACCCTCGGACTGCGCCCAGCTGTTGAGCTTGTCGAAGAAGCTGCGCGGCTGGCTGCCAGCCTTCGGAGCCCGGACGGCGCGCACCACGCCGCCGGCCGCGACTATGCCAGCGAAAACCTTGAAGTCGGACCCGGCGAAAACCTCGCCGACATCGACAATTTTCAGCGGATTGCGCAGATCGGGCTTGTCCGTGCCGTAGACCAGCAGCGATTCGGCAAAGGGAATGCGCGGAAACGGGAAGGGCGTGACCTTGCGCGGCATTTCCTTGCCGAACCCGGCGAATTCCTTGAACACGCCGCCCAGCACCGGCTCGATCGCGGCAAAGACGTCTTCCTGCGTGACGAAGCTCATCTCGAAGTCGAGCTGGTAGAACTCGCCCGGCGCGCGGTCGGCGCGGGCGTCCTCGTCGCGGAAGCACGGCGCGATCTGGAAGTAGCGGTCGAAGCCCGAGACCATCAGCAGCTGCTTGAACATCTGCGGCGCCTGCGGCAGCGCATAGAACTTGCCGGGATGGAGACGGCTCGGCACCAGGTAGGAGCGCGCGCCCTCGGGGCTGTCGGCCGTCAGGATCGGCGTCTGGAACTCCATGAAGCCCTGATCGATCATGCGCCGCCGCAGCGAGGCGATGACCGAGCTGCGCAGCATGATGTTCTTGTGCAGCTTGTCCTTGCGCAGGTCGAGGAAGCGGTACTTCAGCCGCAACTCCTCGGGCGTGGTGTCGTTCTCGATGTAGACCGGGATCGGCAGCGGCTCGGCCATCGACTGCACCGTCAGCTCCGACGCGTCGAGTTCGACGGCGCCGGTCGCCAGCCGCGCGTTGACCGTGGCGGCATCTCGCGCCACCACCTTGCCGCCGACCGTGATCACGCTCTCGTTGCGCAGCGATTCGGCGGTCTTGAAGATCGGGCTCGAGACGTCGAGCACCACCTGGGTGACGCCATAATGGTCGCGCAGGTCGATGAACATCAGGTTGCCGTGGTCGCGCTTGCGCTGCACCCAACCCGACAGGCGGACCTGCTGGCCGACATGTTCGGGCCGCAACTGGCCGCAGGTATGGGTTCTGTAGACGGAAGACATTACGGTTTGTCCGGGTTTCGACGGGCCGGCAAAAGGCACGCATTGCGCGCTCAAGTCAAGCTGACTGCACTTTCCGGGCACGGCCTTTGCTCCTGACGCCTGCGACCGCTATAGAAGCGCGCCAATGAAGCTCATCACCACGACCGACGGATTGGCCGCGTTTTGCAAGCCGCTGGCAGATGCCGAGTTCGTCGCCGTCGACACCGAATTCATGCGCGAGCGCACCTACTGGCCCAAGCTGTGCCTGGCACAGGTTGCCGGCCCGGAGGAAGCCGCCGCCATCGACTCGCTGGCCGAGGGCATCGACCTCTCCCCGCTCGACGAGCTGATGGCCAACCCCAAGGTCCTGAAAGTCTTTCACGCAGCCCGCCAGGACCTCGAGATTTTCTACCTGCGCATGAACAAGGTGCCGGCACCGCTGTTCGACACCCAGGTCGCCGCCATGGTCTGCGGCCATGGTGAGGCCGCCTCCTACGAATCGCTCGCCACCCGGCTGGCCAAGGCTAAGATCGACAAGTCGAGCCGCTTCACCGACTGGGCCCGCCGCCCGCTCAGCGAACGCCAGATCACCTACGCGCTGTCCGACGTCACCCACCTGCGCGTGGTCTACGAAAAGCTGCAGGCCCAGCTCAAGAGGACCGGCCGGCTATCGTGGATCACCGAGGAAATGGCCGTGCTAAACGACCCGGCGACCTACCGCGCCGATCCCGAGCTGGCGTGGCGGCGGCTGAAGCCGCGCGGCGCAAGCCCGCGCATGCTGGCCGTCCTCAAGGAGGTCGCGGCGTGGCGCGAGCGCACCGCCCAGCGCATCGACATCCCGCGCCAGCGCCTGTTGCGCGACGAGCAGCTCCTGGAGATCGCCAGCCACGCGCCCAAAGGCGCCGAGGATCTCGCCGCGACGCGCGGCCTCGGCCGCGGCTTCGCCGAGGGCTGGCAGGGCCACGAGGTGCTCGAAGCCGTCCAGCGCGCCTACCAGATCCCCGATTCAGACCTGCCGGTGCGCGACAAGGCACCCGAGCAGATTCGTGCCCCCGGTGCGGTTGTCGACCTGCTGCGCACACTGCTGCGTCTCAAATGCGAGAAGGCCGACGTGGCGGCGCGCCTGGTCGCCAACTCGGATGAACTCGACCGCCTGGCCGCCGGCAAGCGCGACGTGGCGGTACTCAAGGGTTGGCGCCGCGAGATCTTCGGCGAGGATGCGGTGAACCTGATCGAAGGCAAGCTGGCGCTGGCGCTCGACGGCGAGCATCCCAAGCTCATCCCGGTGACACCCGGCGCTTAGCTGGGGGCGCGCCACCCCAGTGGCGC
>CAMDQJ010000073.1 GCA_945905835.1 Asaia bogorensis | reverse complement strand
GGGGTCGGCCGTGCCCATGAAGATGTTGGTGCCGCCATAGGGCAGCAGCGGGAATGAGCAGACGCCGGCGGCATGGGTCATCGGCGCCACCATGAGATGGACCGGCGGCGAGCTCACCGGCATGCAGGCCCAGAAGATCGAGTTCATGGTCTCGATCACGCGGTTGGTGATCTGCACGCCCTTGGGCCGGCCCGTGGTGCCGCCCGAGCTGATCAAGATGGCGACATCGGCCGGCGCGTCGCCGAGGTCGGGCGCCTTGCCGTCGAAAGCCGCGAGCCAGGTCTCGAACGACGGCGTGTCGATGCAGAGGACTTGCGTGATCTTGGGACAGGCCTCGCGGATGCGCAGCAGGTAGCCCTCGAAGCTCGAGTGATAGAAGAGAAACGACACGTCGGTGTTGTCGAGGATGAACAGGTTCTCCTCGAGCGCGTTGCGCGCATTGACCGGCGCCCAGATCAGCCCGGCCCGCTCGATGCCCAGAAGCGCCGCATAGGCCATGGCGTGGTTGGGGCTGTAGACCGCGACCTTGGCGCCGGGCCTGAGCCCTGCCGCCAGCAGACCGTTGGCGACGCGATGCGTCGTCGCCCGCACCTCGGCATAGGTCCAGCCGCGCGTGCCGTCATGCAGGCAATCGCGCGCCGCGAAGAGATCGGCACCGCGGTCGAAGTAGTCGATCAGGCGCATGTGCGATCCCACCCCTCCCTCATCCTGAGGAGCATCGCGCAGCGATGCGTCTCGAATCGAGCGGGGTAATCCCCGCTTTGGGATGCGCAACAGGCGCGGTGCTCGTTCCCATCCTTCGAGACGCGCTCCTGCGGAGCGCTCCTCAGGATGAGATTTGTAGTGGTGGCGCTGCCGGTCACGATACGGACTCTGGCGGCTTCGTGTCCCCTGTCCCCAGCGCCCGCTGCATCAGCACCGAGTCGAGCCAGCGCCCGAACTTGAAGCCGATGCTCTTCAAGGTCCCGACCATCTCGAAGCCGTAGCCGGCATGGAGCCGGATCGACGGCGTCTGCGCGGAGTCGCCGATCACTGCCACCATCTGGCGCTTGCCGATCGCTGTGCACTGCTCGATCAGCACCGGCAGCAGCGCCTTGCCGACGCCCTGCCCGACGGCATCCTTGTCGATATAGATCGAATCCTCGACGGAGAATTTATAGGCAGGCCGCGGGCGCCAGTTGCCGGCATAGGCGTAGCCCAGCACGCGGCCCTGCTTCTCGGCCACCAGATGCGGCAGGCCGAGATCGAGCACCGTGCCGCGGCGCTTCTTCATTTCGGCCATATCGGGTGGATCGACCTCGAAGGAGGCCGTGCCATGCAGCACGTGATGTCCATAGATTTCCGCGCAGCGCGCGATGTCGGCCTCGGTCGAGGCCCGCACGATAAGCCCACTCACGTCCCCGCTCTCCCTTCCGTTCAGGAGAGTCTTATAGCGTCAGTTGCCGCCACCCCGCATCTGGCCGGGATCGGGGCCGTCGAACTTGAACAGCGAATCGGCCAATTGGATGCCGCTCTTGACGTCGCTCAGCGCCACGTCGACGCGATGGCCGCGATTGTCGATGATCGACCAGCCCCTGAGCTGCATCGGGGTCTCGCTCACGCGCACGATGACGCGGCCCTCCTGCGGCTTGCGCGACTGGCTCATGGTCACCGCCAGCAGGCCGTCGGAACGCTCGACCTGGTCGACCTGGAGGTCGCCCGACAGCGCCAGCGGCTCCTTGACCAGGAACGACGCCGCCGTCCAGCCGATCGGCCACTGGCCGAAATCCTTGGTCTGGATGTCCCACATCGTGACCTGCGTGCCGTCGGCCACGATCTTGAGCTGCGAGGGCGCATCGTATTCGAAGCGCATGCGGCCGGGTCGGCGGACATAGAGCGTGCCGTGCACCACGGAGCCGTTGGGATTGTTCTGCACGAAGCGCGCCTGCAGGGTGCGAATCGAGTTGAAATACTGCTCGACCTCGGCGGCGCGCGGATCGGCCGGCGCCGGCGGCGTTGCCTCGGCCGCCTTCTGGCGCGGCCGGCGCGTCATGTCGGGCGCCGGCAACTGGCCAGGTGCGCCCGGCATCTGGGCGGCGGCGAAGTCGGTGAGCCAAAGCAGGGCGATGAGAGCGAGGGCTATGACGCGCATGGTCATTGTATGGGGGGCGAATGGGGCTGAATCAAGAAAGGCGGCGGGAGGACTTTCCAACCTGGTAAACGCCCGTTTACCATGGGCCGGCAATCCTCAAGGAACCCGCCCATGCATGTCGGAATGGCCGCCGTCTTCCAGAACACCGGTCGCGCGATCAGCGACCGGCAGGTCTACCTGAACGAGCTGGCGCTGGCCGACATGGCCGAACCGCTGGGCTTCGAATCGATCTGGTCGGTCGAGCACCATTTCACCGACTACACGATGTGCCCCGACGTGGTGCAATTCCTCTCCTACATGGCCGGCCGCACCCGGACAGTGAAGCTCGGCTCGATGGTAGTGGTGCTGCCGTGGCACGACCCGATGCGGGTGGCCGAGCAGATCTCCATGCTCGACCAGCTCTCGGGCGGCCGCATGATTCTTGGCCTCGGCCGGGGCGCCGGCAAGGTCGAGTTCGACGGCTTCCGCCTCGACATGGGCGACAGCCGCGACCTGTTCGTCGAATACGGTGAGGCGCTGCTGCGCGGTCTGGAGACCGGCGTGATGGAATACGACGGCAAGCACTACAAGCAGCCGCCGGTCGAGATCCGCCCCGCGCCATTCAAGTCTTTCCGTGGCCGCACCTATGCCGCCGCCGTCAGCCCCGAGAGCGCGCGCATCATGGCCAGGCTCGGCGTCGGCCTGCTGATCATCCCGCAGAAGCCGTGGCGCGAGGTCGAGAAGGAGCTCACCGAGTACAACACGCTCTACCGCGAGATCAACGGCACCGACGCGCCGCAGCCGATCTCGGCTGGCTGGATCTTCATCGATCCCAGCGCCGAGCGGGCGCGCGAGATGGCACTCAGGTACATCGGTGGCTATTACCGCACCGTGCTCGATCACTACCAGTTCGCCGGCGAGCACATGAAGAACCAGCGCGGCTACGAGTACTACGCCAAGATGAACGAGAAGCTCGCGGTCTACGGCGACCAGAAGGCCATCGAATTCTTCGCCGACCTGCAGGTCTACGGCACGCCCGAGCAGGTCCACGACAAGATCATGAACATCCACAAGCAGACCAACAATTCCGGCTTCGTCGGCGTCTTCTCCTACGCCGGCATGCCGCACGAGGAAGCAGCGCGCAACATGCGGCTGTTTGCTTCCACTGTCATGCCCGGTCTGAAGAAGTTCGATGCAGGTGCGCCGGTCGACCGTGCCGGTCTGCTGCCCGACCACCGGATGGCGGTCGCGGCGGAGTAAGAGCGGCGCGCCGTCACTGGCAATAGAAATCGCCGAACCCCTTGGTTAGAAAAGCACTCGCTGGACAACAAGGAGCCGATACGATGCGGGTTGTGATTGCCGGTTTGCTGGCTGGGACGATTGGTTTTGCCGCTACGGTTCAGGCGCAAACCGCACTCGAGCGCGGCAAGTACCTGGTCGAGGGCATCGTCGGCTGCGGCAACTGCCACACGCCGCCATTGGCCGACCACACCACCAGCTCGAGGCGGCCGAGCCGCTGCAGCAGGCCGGCATAGCGCTCGGCGCAGACGGCTTCGTGAGTTTCGAGCTTGGCGGCGGTCGCCGTCGTCGAACGCGGGCGCGACATGGTCAGGTGAACCGGCCGAGGCCGATCGCCGAGACATTGGCGCCGGTCGTCACCTTCCACGCCCCGCTACCGCTCACCAGCCCGAGATGGACGATGAACGGCCGCAGGTCCGACACGCTGTAGGCGCCGCCGCGATGCTCGTCGGCTTCGTCCGTCCGATACGGCACGAAGTCGTCGTACAGCATGTGCGGCTTCGCGATCGTAGTAGCGCCGGACGGCCCCCGGCTCGCGTCGTCGTTCAGCGTCGCCCAGCCCCCGCCGCATTCACTGGTCGGCCTGCAGGTCGAACGGCTGGTTCATCACTGACGATTGAGGTTCGCGGGCCGCCCAGCGCGCGGCGGACGATGGTGGCGAGGTCGGCCTTGCGGAACGCCACGCTGGCGCGCACCTGCCGGTCGTCCTCGACCAGGCGTGGCCTGCTCAAGGACTTTCGGTCTAGGCTCCTGCAGGCAGGAGGCAATATCATGAGCACACGGGCAATGCTGAAACAGCAGGGCGAGGCGATGCGGCGGCGCCTGTTCGGCGACGACGACGGCGCGCCTTCGATCCTGCGCACGTTGAACACCGAGGCGAGCTACGGCGCGATCTGGAGCCGCCCTGGCCTGGCGCTCGAGGACCGCATGGTTTGCGCCCTGGCCGTGCTCGGCGCGGTGCAACGCCTGCCCAAGCTCCGCCGCCATGTCGCGGCCGCCCTCGACCTCGGCCTGTCGGCCCGCGCGATCGTCGAGATCCTGGTGCAGATCGGCATCTATGCCGGCTTCGCAGCGACCGAAGAGGCGGTCGAGGCGGCGGCCACCGTGTTCACCAGCCGCGGCCTGGCATTGCCGGAAGAGACCGTGCGCGACGATTCGCTGGAGGTGCTGAGCGCGCGCGGCCGCGAGCTGATGCAGCAGCTGCACGGCGACCGCGCGACCCAGGGCTATGCCGCGCCCGGCAATACGGTGACCGGCGCGCTCTATCCGCTGGCCATCCAGTACGGCTATGGCGAGATCTGGTTCCGCCCCGGCCTCGACCTGCGGCGGCGCGCGCTGATCGCGGTCGCCGCCTTCACGGCACTGCGGCTCGACGGCCAGGTCAGGAAATTCGGCCAGTCGGCGCTCAATCTCGGCCTCAGCCGTACCGAGGTGATCGAGGCGGTGATCCAGACCGCGCCGCTCAGCGGCTTCGCCCCGGCGCTCAATGCGCTGGGCGGGCTGAGCGAGGCGCTGGGCACTTAACGCATTGCCGGAGGCTCGTGGTCGGTGGCAATGCCCGCGATGTGGCGATAATAGGCGATGGCACGGTTGGCGTAGGATTTACCGTCGCCCTGCCCCACGATCATGCTGGCGCCATCGCCGACGCGCAGCAGCGAATGATAGCGCCACGCGCCGTCGGGCTGGCGGTCGATGACGCAGATCGACTTGAGATCGCCGGGATGGAACAGCGGCATCAGCAGGCGAAGCGTGGTGACGTTCTCGATCTCGACCACCAGGCGGTCGGCCGTCCTCTCCCTGACGGCGATGCGGAAGATCGCCCCGCCGACCGGGCCAGCGTGCCGATCAGCGCGGTCGCCAGCCGCACGACCTCCTTCGAATCGCCGCTGAGGTGGTGGTCCGGCAGTTTGCGGCGCGCGAACATGGCGAGCAGCGCGCTCGACATGACCACGGCAAAGACCATCGCCGCCGTGATGAACCCGCTCATTGCTCCTGCCTCCGGTTGCGTGCCCGGCGGGGCTGGAACGGCCGGTGGGAATTGTGCGCAGCTGCGTCCCACATGACGCGCGGGTCGAAGGTCTCGGCCGCGACGATGGTCAGCAGGACGACGCCGCAGAAGGCCACG
The DNA here is from genome assembly GCA_945905835.1 of Asaia bogorensis. Taxonomy (GTDB): domain Bacteria; phylum Pseudomonadota; class Alphaproteobacteria; order Reyranellales; family Reyranellaceae; genus Reyranella. The sequence goes on along the minus strand of CAMDQJ010000073.1, from coordinate 14,987 downwards.
GCGCCGATGCCGGGCGCGATGTTGACGATGGCGCCGAACTGCACCAGCGCGCCCACGAGCGACTCCATGAAGATGTCGACCATCGACCAGCGGCCGATCCAGGCGACGATGTAGTAGAGGCGCGTGCGCTCGCGCAGCAGGCGGCCGGCGCCGAATTCGGTGGTCACCAGCACGATCGCCATCATCATGATGGCAAGGCCCATCAGCTTGAACACCGGCACCAGGACGCTGGCAAAGAACACCAGGAAGGCCAGCGGGTACATGCCCGAGTGCAGGAGCTCCTCGATGCCGTCGAGGATGGTGCTGGGCTGGCCTGGATCACCGTCAGCACCGGGTAGGCGTTGGCCGGGCGGTCATCACCATCGAGAACGATGGCCTGCGCTTTGCCGCCAGCAGCGGCGGCCGCGGCCTCGTCAACATGCGCCGCCGCGCCGAACTGCTGGGCGGCGAGCTGCTGGTCGAAGCCCTCGATGGCGGCACGAAGGTCGTCCTGCTGCTGCCCCCTCGCCTGCCGGACGTCGAGAACTAGGCAGTTGAGCGGCGTCGATTTCAGCGTGCCGTCGTTTGCTTGACCAGTTCATAGGGGTCGACGAGCGGCGCGGAGCGACGGACGCCCTCGCGCAGGGCCTGCAACTCCTTGCCGGCTTCGTACAGACGCCCGCGTCTTTCACCGGTGGGCAGCAGCAAGCCGATGTCGCACAGGCGTTTGAGATCGCGCGAGGCCAGGGCATCAGTCACGTCGGCATGGCGCCGGTACGAGGTGTTGGTGAGCTGGAAGCCGAGTGCCGAATCGAACAGAGGCACGTCGACCCGCTCCGGCAGCTTCTCCCTCTTGACGATGGCGGAGATGCCCTCGAACAGATTTTCGTATTCCTCATTGCGCCGGATCAGCGTCGCCGCCTGATGGAAATGCGACTTCAGACAAAACCGTAACCACGGCAGGGCATTACGCTGCGGCGACCATTTCCCCCGGCCAACCTCGGCGAGCACGGCGTAATATTCCAACGTCACGCGCCCAAGCCATTCCTCGATGCTGGAAAAAACCGGATGAAGGATTCCGTCGTGGGCCAGAACGAGAGTTTGCAAGGCGCGCGCGAGACGGCCGTTGCCGTCCTTGAACGGATGAATCATCGTGAGATTGAGGTGCGCCATGGCGGCCCGCACGAGCGGCGGCTCGTCGCTTGGCGTGCGCAGGTAGGTCACGAGGTCCTGCATCAGTCCGTCGACGGTCTCGGCCGGTGGCCCCTCGTAGACGACCTCGCGGGTGGCGCCGTTGACGACATAGACGGGGCCGGGCCGCCACTGCCCCGGATTCTTGGTCATGTCGTGACCGACCATCATGAATTGCAGGCTCTTGAGGAACTGCTTGCTGTATTCGAACTGAGGATCCTGGGCCGACTGCATGATGAAGGTCATGGCCTCGCGATAGCCGCGGATCGATAGCCATGTCTCCCGCTCGTTGCTGGATACGACGTCGTTCGAACGGCCGCTGTTCGGTGGCGGCTCGTCGTTGTCGACGGCAGCCAACACGGTTTCGAGGCTGGCGTTGATGCCTTCGATGCTGTTGGACGCCTGGATGGCGCGCGCCAGCGTGCTGCGGCGAAGTGAGCCCATCCAGCGCCGTGGGTTGTTCTGGGTATAGAGGCGTAGCCGCTCGCGCTGGCCCGCGATCAGCGCTAGGACGCGCTCGTCGGCTTTCTCCAGGCGGGGACTCTGGAAGATCATGCCTAAAGATAGTGAGTTATTATCTCTCGTCAAGAGAGATATTATCTTACATATAGTCAGTTTCTATCTAGATACCCGCAAGGCCTTACCCTACCCCGGCCGTCGCGCCATCAGCGCCGCACCTATCGCCAGCGCGGCCAGCGCGCCGAAGACCAGCAGCGAGCGCGTGTAGTCGCCGCTCCAGTCGCGCAGCGCGCCCGACAGCACCGGGCCCACCGCCTGGGCCAGCACCTGCAGCGACAGCGCCACGCCGCGGATGGCGCCGTAGCTCTCGCGGCCGAAATAATCGGCCCAGGCCATCGGCAGTAAGGTGAGCACGCCGCCGATGCCGAGACCGAAGGCGCCGGCGGCCAGATAGGCGCCCGGCGCCGTGCCGACGCCGATCAGAGCGAAGGTGCCGGCGCTCATCAGCAATGCCGAGACCAGCAGGCCGCGGCCGACCGGCCAGGCGCGCGGCAGGAAGCCGATACCGAAGCTCGCCACCGCCGACATCGCCGAGAACACCGCGATCGCGGAGGCCGCCACGATCGGCGACAGCCCGCGCTCGATCAGGTGTGCTGCCTGGTGCAGGCTGACACCGGCCTGCACCGGATAGACCAGCACGGTGAACAGCGAGAGCATCCAGAAAGCGCGCGTGCGCATCGCCTCGGCGCGGCTGTAGCGCGGCTCGGGTGCCGCAACGCCGCCCGGACCGGCGGCGATCGCATCGGCCACCAGCCCGACATCCTCCGGCCGGCGCACCACCAGCAGCCAGACCGGCAGGAAGCCCACGACCAGCACCGTGGCGCCGATCGCCACCCAGCCGGCGCGCCAGTTGCCGCCATCACTCATCGCCAGTTGCGCCACCACCGGCAGGACGACCAGGCCGGAGATCTGCGCCAGCGTGGCGATCGAGTTGGCGGCGGCGCGGCGGGCGACGAACCAGTTGTTGAGCGCGCCGTAGAGGCCCAAGTCGAACGGCCCGGCCCAGATCATGCGGGCGAAGACGAACAGCACGTAGAAGGCGGCGAGCGACTCGACCAGCGACAGCGCCATGGTCGAGAGCCCGGCGCCGAGCACGGCGAGGCACAGCACGAGGCGCGCGCCGCGGCGGTCGAGCACCGGACCGATCAGCGGCGAGACCACCGCCGCCAGCACGCCGCCCAGCGACACCGCGCCGGCGATGGCGGTGCGCGACCAGCCGAACTCGGCGGTCATCGGCACGACGAAGATCGACAGCACCGCCACCGCCGGCCCCTGGCGCGCGAAGCCCGCGAGGCAGACGCAGCCCAGCACCACCCAGCCGTAGTAGAAAGGCAGGCGCGGAATCAGCAGGCTCGGCAGGAGGGGCGGTTTCATATATAAGGTTTGCTACACTGTATTTGCCGGACTAATGCAGAAAGCCTGCTGCTAGGTACCGCGCCGGCCTGATCGCGCTGGCCGACGGCTCCTACGGCATCGCCGAGGCGGCCTACGACCGGCTGATCGGACCGCTGGCGCGGCCGGTGGGAGGAGTTGACCTGCAATCCAGAAATGCAGGTCAACCGGTCGGAAGCGCCGAGTTGACCAACAAATAAGGACTGTTGGTCAACCGCACCAACCTCACGGAATCCCGAACTTGTCGGTCTCCAGGTCGGTGATCAGGCCGTAGGTCGGCGCCGAGGTGATCATGAAGTCGACCTTGGCGGCGACCGCGACGACCTGCGGAGTGACGACGCAGGCCCAGAAGGTCGGGATCAATCCATCCGGGATTTTCTTGGGCGGCGGCGAGCCCGTGAGCGGATGGTCGAGGTCGCAGCCCAGCACTGCCGGATCGCCGACATGGATCGGCGCACCGTGGTTGAACGGGAAGCGGCTGGTGAGCTGGGTGGCGATGATCATCTCCTGCGGCGTCAGCCAGCGCATGGTCACCACCAGCGGCCCGTGGAACGGCCCGGCCGGCTCGGTGGGAATTTTCGTCGTTACCGGCCAGCGGTAGCGCTCGGTCTGCACGCCGGCGCGCTGCAGGGCGAGGTCGAGGCTGGTGTTGGAGCCCATCAGGAAGGTCACGAGATCGTCGCGCCACAGGCTCGTGACATCGGGCACGTCCTCGACGCGCACGCCATTGCGGTAGACCGAGTACATCGGCAGGTCGCTGCGCATGTCCGATCCCGGCGCGGATTTCCTGGCCTCGACCTGGCCGGGCTCCAGCACCTCGATCACCGGACAGGCTTTCTGGTTGCGCTGGCAGAAGATCATGAAGTCGAGCGCCTGGGCGCGCGGCAGGGCGACGAGGCCGCACTGCACGTAGCCCGGGCACTGGTTGCGCGTCAGCACCGCCAGCCCGCCGCGCGCCTCGGTGCGGAACTGCTTGGGCGAGGTGTAGAGCGGCACCTCGGGGTCATCGTTGTTGCGCACCATCCGGACTTGAGCGGCCATGCTAATTCACCGTGACCTTGCGCTGACGTATGAGCGCGCCCCAGCGTTCGTATTCGAGTTTTGTCAGTGCATCGAGCTCGGCCGGGGTCGAGCCGACCGGCACGGCGCTGAGCGCCGTGAGCTTGGCCGCCGTCGCCGGATCGCGCAGCGCGGCGGCCGCGGCGGCGCTCAGCTTGGCCACGATCTCGGGCGGCGTGCCGGCCGGCGCATAGAATGCCGTCCATGAATCGGTGATCATGTCCTTATATCCAGACTCGACCATGGTCGGCACGTCGGGCAGCACCGACGCGCGCTTGGCCGAGAAGATCGCCAGCGCCTTCACACGGCCGGCCTGGATGTGCGGCAGCGCCGTCGGCAGGTTGTCGACGATCATCGACGGCTCGCCGGCCAGTACCGCCTGCAGCGCCGGGCCGCCGCCGCGGAACGGCACATGCACGATGCTCGTGCCGGTCTGCTGCATCAGCCATTCGCAGATCAGGTGGGCATGCGTGCCGTTGCCGCCGGTCGCGAAGTTGTGCTTTCCGGGCTCGCGCTTGTAGAGCGCGATCAGCTCCGCGACGGTCGAGATGCCGAGCGCGGGGTTGACCACCAGCACCGCCGGCCCATTCACCAGCAGCGACACCGGCACGAGCGCCTTCAGGCTATCGTAGGGCAGGTTGGTATAGAGGTTGGGTGCGATGGCGTTGGTCGAGGGCGAGCCGGTCAGGATGGTGTAGCCGTCGGGCGTCGCGCGGGCGACGTAGCCCGCGGCGATGGTGCTGCCGGCGCCGGCGCGGTTGTCGATGACGATGCGCTGGCCGAGGATCGCCTCCATGCGCTCCGCCACGATGCGCGCGACGATGTCGGTGTTGCCGCCCGGCGGGAAGCCGACGACGATCGTGATGGTCTTGCTGGGATAGACGTCCTGGGCGTGGGCGGTTGCGGCACCGAGGCAGGCGGCCAGCAGGAGAAGAAATGAACGCATGGCGGGGCACTCCGGTGAAGCGATAAAAAAGACTAGGCACTGACTTGGCGTTTTGTCACGCGGTCATCGTCGTTGGCCCAGGCAGCTTCCGCATGCGAAACTCGGGCCACAGCAACAGGGAATATAAGTATGGCGTCTTCTTCCTCTTCCGGCCCGATGACCACGGCCTGGGCGGCCTATGTCGCGGGCTTCAAGGCCTCCGACGTGCCGGACGCGGTGCGCACGCGCGCCCTGCAGATGATTTTAGACGGCAGCGGCGCCTTGCGCGCGGCGTCCAACCCGAAGATCTCGACCGGCAAGCTGATCGCGGGCTTCGTCGGCGACCTCGGCGGCAAGGCCGAGGCCAGCATCGTCGGCCACGGCTTCAAGACCAACGTGGTGAACGCGGCACTGGCCAACGGCACCATGGGCTACACCTGCGACGTCGAGCCCCATCATCCCGAAGGCGTGCTGCATCCCATCGCCGTCATGACGCCGACGGCGCTAGCGGTATCGGAGATGACGGGCGCATCCGGCGCCGATTTCGTCGCCGCCGTCGTGCTGGGCTGCGAGATCGAGTACCGGCTGTCGATGGCCTTGGGCCCGGTCGAGCAATACAATCTCGGCTTCCATCCTTCGGCGGTCTGCGGCTGCTTCGGCGCCACGGCGGCGGCGGCCTTCCTCCTTCATCTCAATGCCGCGCAGGTCACGCGCGCCTTCGGCCTCGCCGGCTGCCAGGCCTCCGGCCTGATGGCCTGGGAGAGCGACGAGACGGAAAACTCGCGGCCGTTCCAGATGGGCATGGCGGCGCGCAATGGCGTGACCTCGGCGATGCTGGCGGGCCGCGGCTTCGGCGGGCCGATCGACATCTTCGACTCAGGCCACACCGTGTTCGGCGCCTTCAGCCGCAAACCGGCCCGCGAGCATATGACCAAGGCTCTCGGCACCGCCTATGACGGCATCATGGAGCTCGCCATAAAACCCTACTCCAGCGTGTCGTTCCTCCATCCCGCGCTCGACCTGCTGCTCGACATCGCGCGCAAGGAAAAGCTCGCGATCGAGGACGTGGCAGGCATTACGCTGCGCTTCCCAAGCTCGGGCACGCATTGCATCGACAACAATCCGCTCAAGAGCCACTGCGCGCAGTACATCCTGCCAGTGGCGCTGTCGCGCGACGGGCTGAACGTGCTCGACCTGTTCAACGACCGGCGCAAGACCGACCCGGAAGTGGCGCGGCTCTCGGGCCAGGTCGTCGTCGTGAAGGACGACGATCTCGACAAGGGTTTCCCCAATTCCTACGAGACCATCATCGAGGTGAAGGCCAAGAGCGGAAAGACCTTCTCCGGCCGCAGCGGCATCGCCCGCGGCTATCCCGAGGCGCCGATGGCGGATTCAGACGTGCAGGCCAAGTTCGACCGCCTCGCCGGGACCGTCGCCGCACCCGACGGCGTTGCTGCACTTGCCACTTGTATCAAGGGCCTGTGGGGCGCCAACAACATGACCGCCTATGCCGACCTGATGCGGGCGACGGCGACGGCGTAACCACTGGCGCCGTGGCTGGCGCTGCTGTTCTTCTGCGTCTACGCCCTGCCCCACCACGTGAACCTGTTCGGCGTGCGCTTCACCATCCCCGACTGGACCAAGGCGACGCTGGGCCTCGCCCTGCCGGTGATGGCCAACGTCGCCGAGATCGTGCGCGGCGCCATCCAGGCCATTCCCAACACGCAATGGCAGGCCGCGCGCGCGCTTGGCTTGAGCCGCCTGCTGGCGCTGCGCCTCGTCATCCTGCCGCAATGCATCAAGCCTGCGATCCCGCCGTGGATGAACTGGTACGCCATCCTCACCATGGTGACCCCGCTCGCCTCGATCGTCGGCGTCACCGAGGCGGTGCAGGTGACCAGCGAAGCCCTGGTCGCCGAGGCGCATTTCGAGCTGCTGATGCCGATGTACCTCTACCTGCTCGTCTGGTTCTTCATCTACTGCTACCCGATCGCGCTGTGGACCGAGCGGCTGGAGAAGAAGTACGGGGTGATCCAGTAGGCGGCGGAGCAACGACCAGGCCTCACCCTGAGGAGGCGGCTTGGAGACGCATGGGCAGGGATTTTCCCATGGGCATCATCTCATAGGGCGGCTTCCAGCCCGGCAGGGCGGCCAGGCGGCCGCGCCAGGCGTCGATCGCGGGAAAAGCCGCGGCAAGATCGATCCCGGTCTCCGCGGTCGGGTAGTAGACGTATCCCGCGAGAGAAAAGTCCACGATCGTCGGCCGCTCGCCCAGCATGAAGCGGCGGTTGGCGAGGTGCTTGTCGACGATCGAGAAGGCGCTGTCGACCCTCGCTCTTATAAAGGCCAGCACGGCGGGATGCAGGTCCGAGGCCTTCGAGAAGAGATTGCGGTGCAGGGCAAGGCTGCCGGTGAATTTGTGGTTGTCGAACAGCAACCAGCGCAGCGTCTCGAACTTCTCCGCCTCGCCGGCGGGACCGAACACGCCGTGGGTCTCGGCCAGCCAGGTCAGGATCGCCCCCGACTGGCTCATGCGCCGGCCGTCGACCTCGAGGCCACCAACCTCGAGAACGGGGACCTCACCCATCACGTTGGTCGCGGCGCGCCAGCCGGAGCCGCGGTTCTGGCCGCCAGCAAGGTCGACGCCGACCGGCTCCCAGTCGAGGCGGGCGCAATTGAGAAACAGCGCGATCTTGAACGAATTGCCCGAGCCGCCGACGCAGTGCAGCCGGTATCGCGCCCCGGTTCCTTGTTCAGCCGTCATCGATCCTCCAGAGGGGATCCTAGTCGCCGGCTGCTGACACCGTTGAGTCAGGAGCCTGACACCACCGGCGACACCATGGCGCGAAGGGCCGCAATAATGCTGGGCGAGACGATGCGTGAGGTGCGGGGGTTCTCGGACGGCTTGTTGCGGCTGGTCATGGTGAGGCCGATCTCGTCGCCTTCGACCTCGACCTGGTGGATCGTCCCCGGAATGTCTGTTTCGATCCAGATCTCGACGGTCGTGCGGTCGAGGCCGATGCCGGCGAGGCTGAGCGACACCGCGACGTTGAAGTGGCGCGGGAAATGACCCGCCGCAACGCCGGCCGTGCCCTCGAAGATTTTGATCGGCTCCTTGGGCGGGCGGTTCACGAAATCATGGCCGCGCTCGATGACGTAGGGTTCGTGCGCCATCGACGAGGGGCGGATGCGCGACTTGAGGTGCACGCTGCGGATCGTGCCCTCGGCGGCGCAGCGCACGATATCGAGGCCGGGCAGCGCGCCGGAGGCGACGCGTACGCGGCCGCCATGCTTGCGCGCCATCGCGACCATGTCGGGACAGGATGGCACGCCGCCGGCGCTGACGCAGACCAGGTCCTTGCCGGCTTCCAGCACGACCCGTGCGATGTCGGCGAAGCTGTCGGCGGTGGCGCATTCGACGACGACGTCGCACAGCGCCGGCAGGTCCTTCAGCGCCACGACACGCGGCGACGGCGACATCGCGGCGGCGGCTTCCTTCGCCTTGCCGAGGTCGCGCGCACTCACCGCGACAAGTTCCATCTCCGGTATGACGCCGGCCAGCAGCCGCTTCGCCAGATCGCGCCCGACATTGCCAAAACCCGCCAGTCCCACTTTCATCTCAATGCTCCCTTGCCTGCGGATTTGTAGCCTTTAAAGAGTGCCAAGCGTAGAGTCCGCGTCATGGAACTCAGCAAAGCCGAAGAAGACATGCTCGCCGGCCGCCTCGGGCCCGCCAAGAAGCTGGCGCTCGAAGGCCTTATCCAACTCGGCCGCGCCTATGGTGCGCCCCGCATGGTCGAGATCGGCTACGCCCATATCCATGCCGGCATGGCGCTCTATCTCGAGGACGTCGAGCTGATCGAGGGTCTCGCCGCGCAAAACGCGCAGATGGCGGTGCCGGCCTCGGTCAACATCGCCAATGCCGATACCGTCAACTGGCAGCAGACCGGCGCGCCCGAGAAGCTGGCGCGCCTGCAGCAGCGCGCCGCGTCAGCCCACCACAAGATGGGCAGCGCCTGCTCCTTCACCTGCACGCCCTACTGGGCCGGCCACTGGCCGACCTGGAACACCCACATGACCTCGATCGAATCGACGGTCACCATCTTCTGCAACTCGGTGATCGGCGCCAAATCCAACCGCGACGGCTATTTCTCGGTCTATGCCGGCATCACCGGCCGCTACCCGCTGTTCGGCTATCACCTCGACGAGAACCGCCGCGGCACCATGCTCTTCAAGGTCGACGCGGAACTGAAGGGCACGACCGATTTCTCCTGCCTGGGCTTTGCCATCGGCAAGGTCGTGGGCGAAGGCGTGCCGGTCGTCACGGGCCTCGCGCGCCGCCCGACGCTCGACGAGCTCGATGCACTCGGCGCCGGCATGGCGACCTCGGGCGGCGTGTCGCTCTACATCATTCCCACGGTGACGCCGCCCTTCGCCAGCGCCGAGCAGGCCTTTGCGCCCAAGCCGGTGCCGCAGGCGCAGCGCGTGACGCGGGCCGACATCGACGCGGTCTACACCTATTTCTGCACCGGCCGCTTCGACCAGGTCGACATCATCCATGTCGGCTGCCCGCACGCCTCCTTCGAGGAGATGCGCGACTACGCCAACCAGCTCAGGGGCAAGAAGGTCAAGGACAGCGTCGAGTTCTGGATCACGACCAGCCGCGCCGTCCGCCGCATGGCCGAGGAGCAGGACCTGCTCAAGGTGCTCGAGGCCTCGGGCGCCAAGGTGATCGCCGACACCTGCCCGATCTCCTGCCACTTCGCCCGTACCGTCTCGCCCGACCCCAAGCTCGGAGTCGTGCCGCCGGCGCTGCGCACCGTGCTGGTCGACTCGGCCAAGCAGGCGAAGTACGTGCGCGACATGATCCAGTGCGACACGCTGCTGGCGCCGACCGAGCGCGTGATCGAGGCGGCGATTACGGGGCGGCTCAGGCCGTGATCGAAATAGCCGCGCGCGGCATCGTCACGGGCAAGGCCTCCGGCCCCGCCCTCGTCTCGGCCGAAGCCGTGTCGTTCCTGGGAGACGTCGACATCAGGAGCGGCCGCGTCGTCGGCGACCTGCCGTCGGTGCGCAACGCGTCGCTCCGCGGCACCGTCCTCATCATGCCTTACACCCGCGGCTCGGCCGGGGCGTGGCGCTTCCTCTACCAGCTCTTCAAGCACGACAACCATCCCGTCGCCATCATCACCAACGCCGTTCCCGATCCCTCGGTCGTGCAGGGCGCCATCCTCGCGGGCATTCCCGTCGTCTGCGAGCCTGCAAGTCCCATCGAGGATGCAACCTCCAATGGGCAGCGCGTCGAGGTCGAGGTCGACGGAACGCAGGGCAGGGTCCGCATCTTCTGAGCCCCTGGCCCGCTACGGCGGCATCATTGAACGCGCCATCCGGACGTCAGGGGCGGACAACCGGTCAGACGAGCCTTTCGAGGTCCACGTGGTCAGGTTTCCGAGTCAGGACCTCTACGATGCGTACCGGGATGATGCGGAGCGTCGTTCTTTGAGTGACGAACGCGCTGGCATAATTACAAGCACCGATGTTCTCATTGGGACTCCAGGACCGACTTATGACTCCCGATTTGGTGAAGGACAATTGCCCTTGCGACGGTAGTATTCGCGTCTAGTTTTGTTGCCATCCACCCGGGAGTAGAAGTCATGGCCGTCGTCGAGACCGAACGTCACGGGCAGGTGCTCGTGGTCCGCATGAACCGGCCCGAGCGGCTGAACGCCCTGTCGCGCGACATGCGCGCCGAGCTCGCCCAGGCGTGGACCGACTTCCGCCACGACAGGCAGCTCGAGGTCGCGATCTTCACCGGCACCGGCCGCGGCTTCTGCGCCGGCGAGGACATGAAGGAGACGCTGCAGACCGGCACCCCCGGCGGCCAGAAGCCGGCGCTGGAAGACCCCTTCATGTCGGGCGCGCTGGAAAAGCCCGTCATCGCCGCGGTCAACGGCTTCGCCATGGGCGGCGGCTTCATGCTGGTCGAGCGCACCGACCTGCGTCTGGCCGTGCGCGAGGCGGTGTTCGAGGTCTCCGAGGCCAAGCGCTGGCTGCTCGGCGGCTACAATCACGGCCATATCGCCAACGTTCCCTATCCCATCGCCATGGAGATGGCGCTGGGCTACCGCTTCACCGCCCAGCGCTTCTACGAGATCGGATTCTTGAACCGCGTGACCTCGGCCGAGGAGCTGATGCCCGAGGCGCTGCGCATGGCCGAGCACCTGCTCACCCTGCCGCCGGCCAGCCGCGTCAACACCGTTCACATGATGCGCCAGATGCGCCCCGCCCCGGCGCCCGAGATGGACGAGCTCGCCGACCGCCTGCACGACCACGGCGCGCTCAGCGACCTCATGGAATCGCGCGCCGCCTTCGCCGAGAAGCGAAAGCCCAACTTCAAGGGCTGGAACGACCCCGAGGACCGCTACAAGCTGCCGACCCTGAAGGCGAAGTAGCGGCGGCAGTGCCGGACACTCAATGCAGGAGAGAGACTCATGCCGACGAATGAACTGACGCCGGGGCTCAAGGCCGAGATCGTGACGACGGTCGACGACAAGCTGACGGTCAGCCACATGGGCGGCGACGGCGTGCTGTCCACGCCATCGATGATCGGCTTGATGGAGCGTGCCGGCATCCAGGCCGTGCAGTCGCATCTCCCCGAAGGCCACACCACCGTCGGCTTCGAGGTCAACGTCAAGCACTTCGGCGCCACGCCCAAAGGCAAGAAGGTGACGGTGCGCGCCGAACTGCTCGAGGTCGATGGCCGCAAACTGCGCTTCAAGGTCGAGGCGCATGACGAGGACAAGAAGGTCGGCGAAGGCACGCATCGCCGCGCCATCGTCGCCATTCAACGCAAGGCTTGATTTTTTCGGGTACGCACAGGACCTGTTGGCAGGAGGACTGCGCTGCGCCTATGGTCGGCCCCGTAGAATCCCACCGAAGGAGCAATCCAAATGGCGTATTCCCTGTATGACGCGGCTGTAACTCCCTGCGCCCAGCAGCTTGGGGCACTGGCCGGTATCATCGACAAGGCCGCCGCGCATTGTGCCGCCAACAAGATTGAGGAATCGGCCCTGCTGCAGGACCGGCTGTACCCGGACATGTTCTGCCTCGCCCGCCAGATCCGCCAGTCGGCGGATTTCGCCATGAACACCGGCGGCCGCCTGGCTGGTGTTGCTCCCCCCGCCCTGCCGGCCGTGGACGATACCAGCTTCGCCGCCGCCAAACGCCGCGTCGAAACCGCCCTGGGCTTCGTGAAGTCCCTCGCTCGCGCGCAGGTCGACGGCGCAGAAGACAAGGTCATCGCCTGGAGCGCCGGCGGCAACGACCGGAAGATGAAGGGCAACGACTATCTGCAACAGTTCGCCTTGCCAAATTTCTTCTTCTTCGTAACGACGACGTACAACATCCTGCGTCATCGCGGCGTGCCGGTCGGAAAGCGGGACTTCCTCGGTCCGGTCAACTGGCTCTAGGCCACCTCGAAGGATAGTTCGTTCTGTCGCGCGTCGCCGGTTCCTGCTCGAGGCGCCGTCCGGCATGGAATTCAGTCCACCAACGAATGTCGCGGCCGACGGTTTCGATTCTTCGGATAGAGCGTTGCCCGCTTCTGCGACTGAGTACGCCAAGCCGATAACGTCCGGTTCCGAGGGTGGAGCGGCTCAGATTCGGTTGAGGGGTTCACCACGGGATAGTCCTTGCAGGCGCGGCTAGCGCAATTGAAGATAGCGTGGGGTACCACCGGGGATGACCGAAGCGGGAAGCCACGACCGCGTGGGCCGCCCCATCGAGCCGTTCATCCCGTCGCCAGGCGACGTCATGGACGAGCGCCAGCAGGAAGGATGTCATGCCGCGGCATTTCGGGATCCTGGTCCCCTCTACCAACACCACGGGTGAGATCGAGTACTGCCGCTTGCCGGCGGAACTGCAGGTGCACACGGGCCGGCTCGGCAAGGGCGGCAACACAGCGTTCTCGCCGAGCCTGGATGCCGACGTGGCCTATCAAGCGAAGCTGCTCGGCGAGGCGCGTGTCGAGGTGATCGCGCTGGCGCAAACCTCGGCGAGCCTGTTCGCCGACGACTACGATGCGGTGACGGTGAAGCGGATGACCGAGGCGTCGGGCGTGCCGTCGCTGACCTCCGCCCAGGCGATTGGCCGGGCGCTGAACGCGCTCAAGGCATCGCGGGTCGCCATGGCGACGCCCTATTCGGAAGAAGTGATCGGACGGGCCCGGCGCTACTACCAGACGAAGTACGGCATCGAGACGGTCGCCTGGGAAAGCCTGGGTGCCGACAATGCCTACGCCATCGGCAAGATGGACGCCGGCGTGGCCGAGGCGGCGTTTCGCCGGATCGATCGGCCGGATGTCGACGCGCTGGTGGTGCCGGGCGGCAACTTCCCGACCATGGACTGGATTGCCGCCTGGGAGCGCCAGTTCGGCAAGCCGGTGATCACCACCAACCAGGCGGCGTTGTGGGCGGTGCTGCAGAGCATGAAGTTCGACATGCCTCTGCCCGGCAAGGGCCGGCTGCTCGAACAGCTGCCAGTGGGTTGATACGAGTGGGTTGATACGAGGGGGCTGACGCGTTCGCCCGTCGAGATTCTGAGGGGGGAGATTCTGAAGGGGAAGACGCCATGGGTCACGGTTCCGGCATTCGCGAGGTGGCCTGGGTCGATATCGCCGGCGGCGGCCAGGTCGTCCTCGACGGCAATTACGCCTATGTCGGTCACATGCAGCCGCCGCACGGGACTTCGGTCCTGGACGTATCGGATCCGGCGAATCCAAGGATCGTCGCCTCGATCGAAATTCCGCCGGGGCTGCATTCCCACAAGGTGCGCGCGGCGAGCGGCATCATGGTGACCAACCGCGAGCGTACGCGGGGCGACAAGCCGGCGGACGATTTCGTCGGGTTGCGCATCTTCGACGTCAGCCGACCGGGCGCTCCGCGCGACATCTGCCATTGGCAGTGCGCCGGATCGGGTGTGCATCGTTTCACCTTCGATGGCCGCTACGCCTACATTTCCACGGAGCAGGAGGGCTATGTCGGCACCATCGTCATGATCCTCGACCTCGAGGACCCGACCCGGCCGCAAGAGGTCGGCCGCTGGTGGATGGAAGGGCAGTGGACCGCTGGCGGCGAGACACCGAGCTGGAAGGCGAAGAACCACCGCTGCCACCATCCGATCCGGCGCGGCGATCGCCTGTATGTCAGCTACTGGTACGGCGGCGGCGTCATCCTCGACATCAGCGACATGACCAGGCCGAAGCTGATCTCTCACCTCGACTGGAGCCCGCCGTTCGGCTGGCCCACGCACAGCCTGGTTCCGATCGATGTGCCGATCGCCGGCCATCGCTGGATGCTGGTCGCAGACGAGCATGTGCAACCCCTGGATCCCAAGCTCTCGCCAGAGCTGCCGGCGGCGCTTTGGATGGTGAACATCACCGACGAGACGAAGCCGGTGCCGGTCAGCTGTTTCCAGCTGCCGGAACTGGTCGGGATCGAGACGCCCCTGATGACGGCGTGCCATCAGCCCGTCGAAACCATCGTCGGCAGCGAGGTTCCCGCCGCCTGGTTCGCCAACGGGCTCAGGGTGATCGATATATCCAATCCCCTGTCGATGAAACAGGCCGCCTGGTGGATACCGGACGTGCCGGCGGGGGCCCAGCGCGTCTCCAGCAACGACGTCTACGTCGACCATCGAGGCTTGATCTACCTGATCGATCGCAACCGGGGCCTGTCGATCCTCGAGCGCGTGTAGGCGCCGCGGACGATTATCGTTCCCTGCAACCATTCCGCTCAATCGGTCTCAGCCGGCAGACCTCTGCTTCGTCGCGCAACTTCGACGGCGTTTCGCCGGGACTTCGACTTTGCCGCCGCATAGGCGGGTAGCGAAGTCCGGTTTCCGGCAGAAGCGATGTCCGCTATCG
>CAMDQJ010000072.1 GCA_945905835.1 Asaia bogorensis | reverse complement strand
GGGCGCGCCACTCCAGTAGCGCGCCCCCAGCCAAGAGAAGGAATAAAAGTATGACCCTCGATGTGAACCGCCCCGATCTCACGGTGGGCGTCGTCGGAACCGGCGCCATGGGCCGCGGCATTGCGCAGGTGACGGCGCAGGGCGGCATGAAGGCTATCCTGTTCGACGCAGCGCCCGGCGGTGCCGCCAAGGCCAAGGCCGCGATCCTCGAGGTGCTGAAGGGGCTGGTGGCCAAGGGGCGGCTCACCGACGCCGATCTCGCCAGGACCGAGGGCAATCTCGCGGTCGCCGAGAAGATCGAGGATCTCAAGCCCTGCCATGTCGTGGTCGAGGCGGTGTTCGAGAACCTTGAGGTGAAGCAGAAGCTGTTCGGCGAGCTCGAGGCCGCAGTCGGGCCGGACACCATCCTCGCCTCCAACACCTCGTCGATCCGCATCGCCTCGATCGCCCGCTCGCTGAAGAAGCGCGACCGGGTATGCGGCATGCACTATTTCAATCCCGTGCCCTTGATGAAGCTCGTCGAGGTCATCCGCGCCGCCGACACCTCGCAGGCCACGGTCGACACAATGGTGGCGCTGGGTAAGCGCCAGACGCGCGTGCCGGTGATTGTCGGCGATACGCCGGGCTTTCTGGTGAACCTCGGCGGCACGGCGATCGGCACCGAGGGCTTGCGCATCTATCAGGAGGGCAGGGCGAGCCCCTCGCAGGTTGACGCCGTCATGCGCGATAGCTGCGGCTTTCGCATGGGGCCGTTCGAGCTGATGGACTTGACCGGCATCGACGTGAACTTCCCGGCGCGCAAGATCATCTACGAAGGATTCTTCCACGACCGGCGCATGACGCCCAGCCCCTATCACGAAGGTCTCTTTCACGCTGGCCGTCTCGGCCGCAAGACCGGCGGCGGCTGGTACGGCTACGACGACAAGGGCGGCAAGATCGATCCCGGCGCCGACTACGTGACGTCGGCGGCGCCTGCCGCGAGCGTCGTGGTCATGGACACGCACAACAAGAAGCTCGTCGACCTCGTCATGGCCTCGGGTGCCAAGGCGCTCGGCGCCGACGACGGCAAGAGCCCGATCCTCGTCGCACCGGTCGGCAAGGACTGCACCACCGTCGCGGTCGAGATGGGCCTCGATCCCAAGCGCACCGTCGCCGTCGATCTCACCGGCGACACCGCCAAGCGCCTCACCATCATGATGCCGCCCGGCGCCACGGCGTCCGTGCGCGACGCCGCCGCGGCGATGCTGGCCAGGAGCGGCGCCAAGGTGACGCTGATCAAGGACTCGCCCGGATTCATCGCGCAGCGCATGTGCGCCATGATCGCCAACCTCGGCTGCGAGATGGCAATGATCGGCATCGCCTCGGCCGCCGACGTCGACACCGCCATGACACTGGGCCTGAATTATCCGCGCGGGCCGCTGGCGCTCGCCGACTGGCTGGGCGTCAAGGAGTGCCACGAAATCTTGCTCGAGATGCAGGCCATCACCGGCGACGACCGCTATCGTCCGAGCCAGTGGCTGCGGCGGCGCGCGCTGCTGGGACTGAGTGCCACGCTTCCGGAGTGACGCCGGCCGACGCCCTGAAAAAGGCCCTGCCGTGGGGCCCGGCCCGCTGTAGTTGACGTTTACGTAAAGGTAAACTAAAGCACCGCAAAACGAGGAAATGCCCGTGACTGCCCCAGTTACGAATTTGGCCGCGCATTACACGCCCGAACACCAGATGTTCCGCGAGACGTGCCGGCGATTCTTCGACAAGGAAGTCACGCCCTTTCATATGAAGTGGGAGGAAGAGGGAATCGTGCCGCGCGAGCTGTGGCGCAAGGCGGGCGCCCAGGGCCTTCTGGGCATGACCATGCCGGAGGAATACGGCGGCGCCGGCGCTGACTTTCTCTACAGCGCAATTCTCATCGAGGAGCAGGGTAGGGCAGTGGCCTCCGGTCCGGCCTTCTCGCTTCACAACGACATCGTCGTTCCCTATCTCCTGCACTACGGCAGTGAAGAGCAGAAGAAGAAGTGGATCTCCAAAGCCTGCTCCGGCGACCTCGTCACCGCCATCGCCATGACCGAGCCCGGCACCGGCTCCGACCTGCAATCGGTCAAGACCACCGCCGTCATGGACGGCAACCACTGGGTCATCAACGGATCGAAAACCTTCATCAGCAACGGCCAGCTCGCCGACTTGGTGATCGTGGTCTGCAAGACAGATCCCAAGCTCGGCGCCAAGGGCACGTCGCTGATCGCCGTCGAGACGACTGCCGAGGGTTTCAGCCGCGGCCGCAACCTCGAGAAGATCGGCATGAAGGCGCAGGATACCTCGGAGCTGTTCTTCGACAATGTCCGCGTGCCCGCCGACAACCTTCTGGGCGGCCCCGGCATGGGCTTCGCACAGCTCATGCAGCAGTTGCCGCAGGAGCGCCTGGTCATCGCCATCCAGGCCATTGCCGCGATCGAGGCGGCGATGACGCACACGATCGCTTACGTAAAAGAACGCAAGGCCTTCGGTAAGGCGATCGTCGATTTCCAGAACACCCGCTTCAAGCTTGCGGAACTCAAGACCAAGGCCCACATCGCCCGTGTGTTCATCGACGACTGCGTCGCGCGCCACCTGAAAGGCGAACTCGATGTCGCCACCGCCGCCATGGCCAAGTACTGGACCACCGACCTGCAATGCGAGGTCGTCGACCAGTGCCTGCAGTTCTTCGGCGGCTACGGCTACATGTGGGAATACCCGATCGCCCGCCTCTACGCCGACGCGCGCGTCCAGAAGATCTACGGCGGCACCAACGAGATCATGAAAGAGCTGATCGGCCGCACACTGTAATTTGCGCATTTTCCGGAGCTGAGGAGACCTGCCATGCCCGACGCATACATCTACGACGCCGTCCGCACGCCGCGCGGCAAGGGCCGCAAGGACGGCTCCCTGCATGAGGTCACGCCGGTGCGTCTGGCCGTGACGGCACTGCAGGCGCTGCGCGACCGCAACAAGCTCGACACCCATCTGGTCGACGACATCGTGCTGGGCTGCGTCATGCCGGTCGGCGAACAAGGTGCCGACATCGCGCGCACCGCCGCCGTCATCGCGGGCTACGCCGAGACCGTCGCGGGCGTGCAGGTCAACCGCTTCTGCGCCTCCGGCCTCGAAGCCACCAACATGGCGGCGGCCCAGGTCATGGCCGGACAGTCGCAGGCCGTGATCGGCGGCGGCGTCGAGAGCATGAGCCGCGTACCCATGGGTTCGGACGGCGGCGCCTGGCCGGTCGATCCGGCGGTCGCCATCCCGATGTACTTCCTGCCGCAGGGCATCTCGGCCGACGTCATCGCCACCAAGTACGGCATGAGCCGCGACGACGTCGACGCCTATGCCGTGGAGAGTCAGAAGCGAGCCAAATCAGCCTGGGACGCCGGCTACTTCAAGAAGTCGATCATCCCGGTGCGCGACCAGAACGGCGTCGAGCTGCTGGCGACCGACGAGGCCATGCGCCCGACCACGACCATGCAGACGCTGGCGGCGCTCGAGCCGAGCTTCAAGATGCAGGGCGAGATGATGCCGGGCTTCGACGCTGTGGCGCTGCAGCGCTATCCCGAGATCGAGAAGGTCAACCATGTCCATCACGCTGGCAATTCGTCGGGCATCGTCGATGGCGCCGCCGCCATCCTGATCGGCACCAAGGAATACGGCGAGCGGGCCGGCCTCAAGGCGCGCGCCCGCATCCGTTCCTTCGCTTCGATCGGCTCGGAGCCGGCGATCATGCTGACTGGCCCGGCGCCGGCCTCGGAGAAGGCGCTGAAGCGCGCCGGCATGAGCGTCAAGGACATCGACCTGTTTGAGTTGAACGAGGCCTTCGCCGCCGTCGTGCTGCGCTACCTGCAGGTGCTGAAGATGCCGTACGACAAGATCAACGTGAACGGCGGCGCCATCGCCATGGGCCATCCGCTGGGCGCCACCGGCGCCATGATCCTGGGCACGCTGCTCGACGAGCTCGAGCGGCGCAATCTCTCGACCGGCCTCGCCACCCTTTGCGTCGGAGCCGGCATGGGCACAGCCACCATCATCGAACGGGTCTGATCATGATCAACTACAACGTCGATACAGACGGCATCGCCACGATCACGTGGGACATGCCGGGCCGCAGCATGAACGTGCTCAACGAGGCCTCGATCGCCGCCTATGCCGATGCGCTCGGCAAGGCGCAGAAGGACGACAAGGTCAAAGGCATCATCATCACCTCGGGCAAGGACAGCTTCATCGCCGGCGCCGACCTGGAAATGCTGATCGCCGCCGACACCTCGGATGCGGCGAAGCTGATGGCGCAATTCGGGCAGCTGCAGAAGCTGTTCCGTTCGCAGGAGACCGGCGGCAAGCCGATCGTGGCGGCGATCAACGGCACTGCCCTGGGCGGCGGCTTCGAGATCTGCCTCGCCTCGCACTACCGCATCGCCGCGGCCAATCCCAAGACCAAGATCGGCCAGCCCGAGGTCAAGATCGGCCTGCTGCCCGGCGCCGGCGGCACCCAGCGTATTCCGCGCCTCGTCGGCGTGATGAACGCTGCCCCCGTGCTGCTCGAAGGCAAGGACCTCACCGTCGATGCCGCCAAGGGTCTCGGACTCATTCATGAAGTCGTACCGGCGGGCGAGTTGCTGGCCAAGGCCAAGGCTTGGCTCATGGCGCCGGCCACCGAGCAGGTCGTGCCGGAATATGCCGGCAAGGGCGCCAAGGCGATCGACGGCCGCGCCGTGCAGCCGTGGGACCGCAAGGGCTTCAAGGTGCCGGGCTTCCCCGGCGGCATGGTGTGGAGCCCGGTCGGCGTGCAGACCTTCATCGGCGGCAACGCCATGATCGCGGCCAAGACCAACGGCATCTATCCCGCGCCCAAGGCGATCATGAGCTGCGTCTACGAAGGCCTGCAGCTGCCGTTCGACACGGCACTCAAGGTCGAGACGCGCTATTTCGTCTCGCTGCTGCGCGATCCCGTGGCCAAGAGCATGATCCGCACGCTGTTCTTCGGCCTGCAGGAAGCCAACAAGCTCGCGCGCCGGCCCAAGGGCGTGCCGAAGCAGGAATACAAGAAGATAGGTATTTTGGGCGCCGGTCTGATGGGCGCCGGCATCGCCACCGTCTCGGTGCAGGCCGGTCTCGACATCGTGCTGGTCGACCGCGACCAGGCCTCGGCCGACAAGGGCAAGGGCCACATCCAGGCCGAGCTCGACAAGATGGTGAGTCGCGGCCGCCTCGCCAAGGAAAAACGCGACGCGCTGCTCGCCAAGGTCACGGCCTCGGGCGACTTGGCCGCCCTCAAGGGCTGCGAGCTGGTGATTGAGGCGGTGTTCGAGAACCGCGAGGTCAAGGCCGAGGCCACCAAGAAGGCCGAGGCCGTGCTCGACAAGACCGCCGTCTTCGCCTCCAACACCTCGACCCTGCCGATCACCGGCCTGGCCGAAGCCTCGGCACGGCCGGAGAACTTCATCGGCCTGCATTTCTTCTCGCCGGTCGAGAAGATGCCGCTGGTCGAGATCATCGTCGGCAAGAAGACCTCGCCCGAGACGCTGGCGCGCTCGATGGACTTCGTCCAGAAGATCCGCAAGACGCCGATCGTCGTGAACGACAGCCGCGGCTTCTTCACCTCCCGCGTCTGCGGCGCCTTCATCAGCGAGGGCCATCGCATGCTGAAGGAAGGCATTCCCGCCGCGATGATCGAGAACTGCGCGCGCTTCGCCGGCATGCCGGTGGGCCCGCTGGCGCTGAACGACGAGGTCGCCATTGATCTTTCGTGGAAGATCATGGACCAGACCCGCAAAGACGCTGCGGCGTCCGGCGAGAAGTACGAGGCCAGCGGCACCGAGGATATCCTCGAGCTGATGGTCAAGAAGCTCGAGCGCTTCGGCCGCAAGAACGCCAAGGGCTTCTACGAATACCCGGCCGACGGCAAGAAGCGCCTGTGGCCCGAGCTTGCGAAGCATTTCCCGGCCGATCCGGCGCTGCTCTACGGCGAGGGCGAGGAAAAGCTCGCCAAGGAGACCGAGATCAAGAAGCGCCTGCTCTACGTCCAGGCCGTCGATACCGCGCGCTGCCTCGAATCCAACGTGCTGACCGATCCGCAGGACGGTGACGTCGGCTCGATCATGGGGCTGGGCTTCGCGCCACAGACCGGCGGCGCCATCAGCCTGATCGACCAGGTCGGTGTGAAGAAGTTCGTCGCCGAG
This sequence comes from Asaia bogorensis, assembly GCA_945905835.1. GTDB lineage: Bacteria > Pseudomonadota > Alphaproteobacteria > Reyranellales > Reyranellaceae > Reyranella. Next base: position 14,327 of record CAMDQJ010000072.1, on the reverse strand, counting down.
TGCGATGCGCTGGCCCAGAAGTACGGCTCGCAGTTCGCCGTGCCAAAGCTGCTGCGCGACATGGCCGCCAAGGGCGAGAGCTTCTACGGCAAGCGGCAGGCAAGGGCGGCTTAGTCGGCATGGCGGCTGCGTGGCATTGGCTTGAGGGGCTGGGCGTCCGCATCCTCGGATGGTTCGGCCTCTCGGCGGCGACGGCCACGCAGCTCATCCGCTTCGTCATGGTCGGCCTGGTCGCGGCGGTGGCTTACGTCGCGGTCATGGCGCTGGTGGTCGACGGTCTGCACGGCCGCGTTCTGCTGGGCGCGTTTCTCGCCTTCGTCTTCGCCACGCTCGTCTCCTTCGTCGGCAACGCGATCTGGAGCTTCGGGGCGCGGCCGAGTGCCGCTAACGCCGTGCGCTTCTTCATCGTCAATACGGTCGGCCTGCTGCTCAACATGCTGATTGCCGGGCTGCTGGAGCGGGCAGGGGCGCATTACCTCGTCATCAGCCTGGTCGTGCTGATCGTCGTGCCGATGTTCAATTTCGCAGGGCACCGCCTGATCACCTTCGCGCGTCCCGGCTGAGGCGGCTATGATCCGCCGGAACTGAACCGGAGGACCGCCCGTGGACGCCAAGCAGATCGACGCTCTCGCCGCCAAAATCGCCGAGGGACGGCGCTCGAAGAAGCCGATGGAATTCCTCGCTGCGGCGACGGCGGACCTCTCCGAGACGGACGCCTACAAGGTCCAGTTCGCCGTCAACGACAAGCTGACCGCCGGCGGCGCCGACCGCATTGCCGGCTGGAAGGTGGCGCTCACCCTGCCGACGCAGTACCAGCCGATGAAGCTGTCCGGCCCGGTCTTCGCCACGCTCTTCCAGAGCGGCGTACGGGCGAGTGGTGCGGTGTTCGAGAAGGGCTGGCCGATCAAGTCGGGCATCGAGCCCGAGCTGGTGGCGCGCATGGCCAGGGACGTGACGCCCGGCAACAACCCGTACACCGCCGCGACCATCGTGCCCTACGTCGCCAACCTCTATTGCGGCATGGAGCTGGTCGATAACCGCTACCCCGACGTGTCGAAGCTGAGCGGCCCCGGCCGCATCGCCGACAACGTGCTGCAGGCCGCCTGCGTCATCGGCACCGAGATCAAGGACTGGCAGAAGCTCGACTTCCCCAACCTCAAGGGCCGCTCAACCCTGGACGGCAAGGAACTCGCATCAGGCCCGGGAAGCGCCGTCATGGGCAGCGCGATGATCTCGCTCGCCTGGTTGGCTAATACCTTGATTGGGCACGGTAAGTCTCTGAAAGAAGGCGATGTTATTCTTACCGGATCGGTCCACCCGCCGACCTTCCTGTCCGGTCCGGGCGTGGCCAGGACGGAGTTCGAAGGTCTGGGCGGCACCGAGATCACCGTCAAATAAAGAGAAGGGTTGCGCTTTTCCACAGGAGAACGTATAGAGAACGAACAATTCGGGAGGCACTCTCTTGGACACCTTGTTCGCTACGCCGTTCGATCCTGTTCGCGCCCCGCTCGGTTTGCTCGACCGCAAGCCGTCGGCCCTGTCGACAAGCCGTCTGCGCCGCCTACACGACGGCCTGGGACGTGCGAAGCCGCGGCGGCCGGCGACCGATCGGCTCTTCTTCGCGATCCTTCCCGATCCGGACACGGCGGCCCAAATTGCCGATCAGGCACGCCACCTGCGCATTGCCCATGGGCTGACGGGAAAGCCGCTCCTGCCCGAGCATTTTCACGTCACCCTCTGCCATGTCGGTGATGACGTCGTTCCGCCGCCGCCTGAGCTGATCGAAGCGGTGACGGAACGCGCGGCTTCGGTCGCGATGCCGGCCTTCCGGGTAGAGTTCGACCGGGCCATGAGCTTCCGTAATGGCGCCTTCGTGCTGTCCGGCGACGACAGCGTCATCGGCCTCGATATCCTGCAGCAGCGACTGAGTGATGCGCTTGACAGCCGGCCTGGGCAGGCTCGGCGTTACACGCCACACCTGACGCTGCTGCGCGACGGTCATTTGGTTTCCGAGCGGCCCATCGAGCCGATCGGCTGGACGGCGCGCGAGGTCGTGCTCGTGCACAGCCTGCTCGGCAAGACGACGCACCGGCATCTGGCGCATTTCCCGCTGCAGTAGTTGAGACCGGTTTCGGCTAAAGTGCGGCACATGAAGCCATACGTCATGTGCCACATGGCCAGCAGCATCGACGGCAAGACCTGGGGAAGCCGCTGGCGGCCGAAGGGCAATGTCATCCCCGGCCTGTTCGAGCGGCTGCACGATCAGCTGGTGGGGCAACTGGGCGGCGGATCATGGCTGTGTGGCCGCGTCACCGCGCAGGAATTCGCCAAGGGCACGCAGTATCCGCCGAGCAACCAGGTCTTTCCGCGCGAAGCGTGGTTTGCCCGGCGCGAGGCCAAGGCCTGGGGCATCTTCCTCGATGCCAAGGGCAAGGCCGTCTGGGCCCGCAAGGATATCGGCGGCGACCCGATCCTCGTCATCCTGACGGAGGCGGTCTCCGACACGCATCTGGCCGGCCTGCGCGCCGACGGCGTGTCCTACATCTTCGCCGGCGCCAGCGAGATCGATCTTGCCGCGGCACTCGAGACGCTCAATCGCGAACTCGGCATCAAGAGTATCCTGTTAGAGGGCGGCGGCGGCGCCAACGGTGCGCTGCTGCGCGCCGGCCTGGTCGACGAAATAAGCTTGGTCGTCTCTCCGGTCGTCGATGGCAGCACGGGCGCGCCCAGCGTCTTCAACTCTGGCGATGTCGACCTGGGGCCATCGCCGATCGAACGCATGACCCTCGCGAGCCACGAAGTGCTCGAAGGCGGCGCACTCTGGCTGCGCTACAAGCTGAGTTCGGCGGCATCCTGACTAGTTCGCCGCTTCCTTGTCGAGGAACGTCAGCATGCCGTCGCTCCGCTCGCCCTTGAGGTAGCGGAAGGTGCCGGCGCCCGTGGCGACGAGGTCGCCCGTCTGGTCGTAGATCTCGGTCTCGCAGGCGAAGGTCGACTGGCTGGTCGAAGGCCGCCAGGCGCCGAGTATTGCCAGTCCGTCGCCCTCGCGCGCCGCCTTGATGAATTGCGTCGTGAAGGCGAGGGTGACTGAAAGCCGCCGGGCCGTGGCGGTGTCGTTGAAGGTGCAGGCGAGGCCGCTCGCCGAATCGAGCAGCGTCATCAGCACGCCGCCATGCAGCAGCCCGTTGGCGTTGCACCGCTCCTTGCGCACGCTGAGCGCCATCTCGACGAAACCGGGCCGCCAATAGGCGACCCGGTGGCCGATCAGATCGTTGAAGCCCTTGAAGCCGTACGCAACGGGACGCGCATCGGCCGGACGCTGGATCGCCACGCTTTGGCTAGCGGCGTCCCATCGTGGACATCGGCGGGCGATGGCCGTTGCCGTTGGAGACGGGGCGCGAAGCGGTCGCGACCGGTGTAGGCTGGGCGGTCGCGGAGGGTTGTGCCGCCATGCCGGTGCGGATGTCGCGCGCGACCTTGACCAGGCGCGGGCCCCAGTCGGCCTCGAGCCGGTCGCGGCTGATCTGGTAGATCGGCGCCGAGGCGTTGATGGCGTAAGCCGCCGTGCCGTCGGTGTTGCGCAGCGGCGCGCCGACGCCGCACAGCTCGGGCAGCCACTCGCCCCAGGTGACGCAGAAGCCGTGGTCGGCGAGCTCCTTGAACGAGCGTTCCATGCCGGCTTTCACCTTGGTCCAGTCGTCGCGCCAACGGCGGCGGATGGCATCGATCTGCTTGTTGCGGTCGGCATCGGCCAGCGAGAACAGGTAAGCGCGGCCCATCGCCGTGGTGGCTATCGGCACGCGGGTGCCGACGTCATGCGTGATCGCCACGACCGAGGGGCCGCGGCAGGCTTCGATATAGATCATCGAATGACGGTCGCGGCCGCCCAGCGCCGTCGAGGCGTTGAGCGCATGGGCCAGCGCTTCGAGCGGCTGACGCGAGGCGCGGCGGACGTCCATGCTGGAGATCGCGGCATAGCCCAGCGCGAGGACCGAGGCGCCGAGCTCGTATTTGCGGAAGCGGCGGATGTAGTTGAGGTAGCCGAGCTCGGTCAGGGTGTGGGTGAGGCGGGCTACGGTCGGCTTGGGCAGGCCGGTGCGATGGGCGATTTCCTGGTTGCCCACCATGCCTTCTCCGGCATGGAAGGCGCGCAGGATGTCTAGGCCGCGGGCAAGGGCCGTGACGAACTGGCGATCCTTGGCCGGCATGCCCTCGGCGAGGCCGTTTTCCACGGAGCTTTGCAGGGCGGCGGTACGGGTGACGAGATGGCTGACATTGCCCATTGGCGTTAACTCCTGTGAACGACCGTTTATTTTTTGGTGGGCGAAAACTGCCACTACCCCGGCAAAGCCGCAATGTCGCGAGCCCCGATTTTGACCTGCGAACATGCAAGGCCGCCATGCCACGAGCGCGGGATTCGATTTCCCTTGTTTTTGGAACGGTTTATGAGGTGTTTCACGTGAAACAATGAGCACAGCCTACTTCACCCATAATTCGTTCCTTGGGCACGATCCGGGCCCCGGACACCCCGAGCGGCCCGACCGGCTGCGCGCCATCTGGCGGGCGCTGGAAACGGCCAAATTCAGGGATTTGGTGCGCCGGGAGCCGCCGGAGGCGACCCCGCAGCAATTGGCGCTGGGCCATTCGCGGGACTATGTCGACGAGGCCCTGGGGGCGCTGCCCAGCGAGGGTTACGTCATGTTCGATGGCGACACCATTGCTTCACCCGGCACGCGCGAAGCGGTCCTGCGGGCCGCCGGGGCGGCGATCGCTGCGGTCGACGAGGTGATGACGGGCAAGGTCGACAACGCCTTCTGCGCCGTCCGCCCGCCCGGCCACCATGCCGAACCCGATCGCGCCATGGGCTTCTGCCTGTTCAACAACGTGGTGATCGGCGCCAAGCACGCGATGGCGAAGTATGGTCTGACGCGTGTCGCAGTGATCGATTTCGACGTCCATCACGGCAACGGCTCGGAGACGGCGGCGCGGCGCGACAGCCAGCTCTTCTACGCCTCGACCCACCAGTCGCATTTCTATCCCGGCACCGGCGACAGAAACGATCCCAGCGTGCCCAATCTGGTGAACGCGCCGCTGCCGGCGGGCTCCGGCTCGATCGAGTTCCGCCGCGCCATGGAGCGCATCGTGCTGCCGGCGCTGGCCGAATTCGCGCCCGAGCTGGTGATGATTTCGGCCGGCTTCGACGCCCATCGCCGCGATCCGCTGGCACAGTTGAATTTGGTCGAGGAAGATTTCGCCTGGGCCACGAAAATGCTCCTGAAACAGGCCACAGCCAGCGCCTCGGGCCGGCTGGTTTCGATGCTGGAGGGCGGCTACGATCTTGATGCCCTGGCCGGCTCGACGGCGGCACATGTACGCGCCTTGATGGCGGCCTGAAACATCCCCTCGAAGAGGCAACAACCGTGGCCAAAGAACCCGTACCCAAGGACATCGCCGCCCTCTCGTTCGAGGACGCGCTCAAGGAACTCGAGGCGATCGTCAAGCAGCTCGAACAGGGCCAGGTGAAGCTCGACGACGCGATCGGCGCCTACGAGCGTGGCGCGCTGCTCAAGGCGCACTGCGAGAAGAAGCTCTCCGAAGCCAAGATGAAGGTCGAGAAGATCGTCTTTTCCGCCGACGGGGCCGTTGGCACCCAGCCCGCCGACCTGGGCTAGCCTTTTCTTCACATGCCGCTGTCGACGCATCGCACGTTCGATTCAGCCCTGGGCTACGCGGCCGACTCGACCGAACGCACTATGGAACGCCTGCTGCCGAAGGGCGATTCAGGCGAGGCCCGCGTCTTCGAGGCGATGCGCTACTCCAGCCTGGGCGGCGGCAAGCGCCTGCGCGCCTTCTTCGTGCTGGCCTCGGCCACGCTGTTCAAGGTAGCGACGCTGCCGGCGCTGCGCACCGCCAGCGCCATCGAGTTCGTGCACGCATATTCGCTGGTCCACGACGATTTGCCGGCGATGGACGACGACGATCTGCGCCGCGGCAAGCCGTCCTGTCACAAGCAGTTCGACGAGGCGACGGCGATCCTGGCCGGCGATGCGCTGCAGGCGCTCGCCTTCGAGGTTTTGGCGAACGAGGACACGCATGGCGACCCGGCGGTGCGCGTGGCGCTGGTGACGGAACTCGCGAAGGCGGCCGGCGCGCAGGGCATGGTCGGCGGCCAGATGCTCGACCTCCTTGCGGAGACGGTCGGATCCGATCAGTCGATCGGCGCCATCACCCGCCTGCAGCGGTTGAAGACCGGCGCCCTGATCTCTTTCTCTTGCACGGCCGGTGCAATCCTCGGCAAGGCAAGCGACCAGCCGCGCGCGGCGCTCGCCGCCTATGCCCACGATCTCGGGCTCGCCTTCCAGATCGTCGACGACCTGCTCGACGTCGAGGGCTCGGCCGCCGAACTGGGCAAGACCCCGGGCAAGGACGCCGCCGCCGGAAAGGCCACATTTGTCTCCATCCTCGGCCAGGAGCGGGCGCGGGCCCAGGCCGCCATGCTGGCGCGACAGGCCGCCGCGCATCTCGAGCCGTTCGGACCGGCCTCCAGGCTGCTAAAGCAGGCCGCCGAATTCGTCGTGGCGCGACGGGCTTAGGCGTTCGCGCAGGAGTATAGTGTCGTCATGACCGGCCAGAGCCTGACCCCGCTGCTCGACACTGTCGACGTGCCGGCCGATATCCGTCGGCTGCGGCCCGAGCAGCTGCGCCAGCTCGCCGACGAGTTGCGCCAGGAGACGATTTCGGCGGTGTCCGTCACTGGCGGCCATCTCGGCGCCGGCCTGGGCGTGGTCGAGCTGACGGTGGCGCTGCACTACGTCTTCGATACGCCCAAGGACCGGCTGATCTGGGACGTCGGCCACCAGGCCTATCCGCACAAGATCGTCACCGGCCGCCGCAGCCGCATCCGCACGCTCCGCCAGGAAGGCGGCCTGTCAGGCTTCACCCGGCGCAGCGAGAGCGAATACGACCCGTTTGGCGCCGCGCATTCCTCGACTTCGATTTCCGCCGGCCTCGGCATGGCGGTTGCGCGCGACCTCGCGGGCGGCAACAACAACGTCGTGGCGGTGATCGGCGATGGCGCCATGAGCGCCGGCATGGCCTACGAGGCGATGAATAATGTGGGCTCGCTGCGCAGCCGGCTGATCGTGATCCTGAACGACAACGACATGTCGATTGCGCCGCCCGTGGGCGCCATGTCGGCGCATCTCTCGCGCCTGCTGTCGGGCAGTCCCTACGTCGCGCTGCGCAATCTCGGCCGCTCGGTCGCCGAAGCACTGCCGCGGCCCTTAGAGAAGGCGGCGCGCCGTGCCGAGGAATTCGCCCGCGGCTTCGTCGCCGGCGGCACGCTGTTCGACGAGCTGGGTTTTTATTATGTCGGCCCGGTCGACGGTCACAACATCGACCATCTGCTGCCGGTGCTGAAGAACGCCCGCGACAGCCGCATCGACAAGCCGATCCTGATCCATGTCGTCACCAAGAAGGGCAAGGGTTATCCGCCGGCCGAGGCGAGCGACGACAAGTACCATGGCGTCGTGAAGTTCGATGTCGTCACCGGCAAGCAGGCCAAGCCCGCCGCCAACGCGCCGACCTACCAGGCCGTGTTCGCCAAGGCGCTGATCGCCGAGGCCGAGGCCGACCGCAAGATCGTGGCCATCACCGCGGCGATGCCCTCGGGCACCAGCCTCGACAAGTTCGCCGAGCGCTTTCCCGAACGCACCTTCGATGTCGGCATTGCCGAGCAGCACGGTGTCACCTTCGCCGCCGGCCTCGCCACCGAGGGCTACAAGCCGTTCGCGGCGATCTACTCGACCTTCCTGCAGCGCGCCTACGACCAGGTGGTGCACGACGTCGCCATCCAGCAATTGCCGGTGCGCTTCGCTATCGATCGCGCCGGCCTCGTCGGCGCCGACGGCGCAACGCACGCCGGTTCTTACGATGTCACCTATCTCGCGACGCTGCCGGGCTTCGTCGTCATGGCGGCAGCCGACGAGCTTGAGCTGATGCACATGGTGGCGACGGCGGCTGCCATCGACGACCGGCCGTCATCGTTCCGCTATCCGCGCGGCGAGGGCCGCGGCATCGACCTGCCGGCGCGCGGCACGCCGCTCGAGATCGGCAAGGGCCGCGTCGTGCGCGAAGGCAGCAAGATCGCCATCCTGAATTTCGGCGCGCGGCTGGGCGAATGCCTGATCGCCGCCGAGGATCTCGCGGCCAAGGGCTTGAGCACCACGGTGGCCGACGCGCGCTTCTGCAAGCCGCTCGACACCGACCTGATCAAGCGCCTGGCGCGCGAGCACGAAGTACTGCTGACGGTCGAGGAGGGCGCGATCGGCGGCTTCGCCAGCCACGTGCTGCAATTCCTCGCCACGGCGGGAATGCTCGATCAGGGTTTGAAGGTCCGGCCGCTTACCTTGCCCGACGTCTTCATCGATCAGGCGTCGCCAGCCAAGCAGTACGAGATCGCCGGCCTCAACGCGCCGCAGATCGTGGCCGCGGCGCTTGCGGCGCTCGGCCACCGGGCCGAGCGCGCGCGCGGATAGTCCTTACTTCGGCATCGGCACGATGCGCAGGTAAGGCTTCGGTGCCTTCCAGCCGTTCGGGTACTTGGCCTTGGCGGCCTCGTCGTTGACGGCCGGCACGATGATCACGTCCTCGCCATGCTTCCAGTTCACCGGCGTCGCCACCTGGTGCTTGGCCGTGAGCTGGCACGATTCGAGGATGCGCAGCACCTCGTCGAAGTTGCGGCCGGTGCTCATCGGGTAGGTGAGCATCGCCTTGATCTTCTTGTCCGGGCCGACGACGAACACCGAGCGCACCGTGGCGTTATCGGCGGCCGTGCGGCCTTCCGAGGTCGTGCCGGCGCCTTCGGGCAGCATGTCGTAGGCGGTCGCCACCTTGAGCTCGGGATCGCCGATCATCGGATAGGTGACGGCGTGCCCTTGAGTCTCCTCGATGTCCTTGGCCCACTTGGCGTGGTTGGACACGGGATCGACGCTCAGGCCGATGATCTTGGTGTTGCGCTTGTCGAACTCGGGCTTGAGGCCGGCCATGTAGCCGAGCTCGGTCGTGCAGACCGGCGTGAAGTCCTTGGGATGCGAGAACAGGATCGCCCAGCCATCGCCGATCCACTTGTGGAATTCGATCGGGCCCTGGGTGGTCTCGGCCTTGAAGTCGGGCGCGGTCGAGTTGATGCGAAGCGTCATGTCTTGTCTCCGTAGGTTGAAGCCGGCCCGATTCTTAGACCAGGATTTCGCGCGGTGCACGCCTAAGCTTTGGCCGGGATCCAACTGATCAACCCGATGCCGCCGTCGACCTCGATGGTGGTGCCGACGACATACCGTCCAAAGCGTTCCGACAGCACGGCAACCGCCATTTGTGCGATGTCGTCGGGAGTCCCCGCGCGGCCGAGGGGGATTTGCGCCACCAGGGCGTCGAGGTTGCCCACGACGAAGCCGCCGCCGGGAATGGCGCCGGGCGCGATGGCGTTGACGCGGATGCCGTCGGGCGCCAGCACGCGCGCCAGCTCCTTCATCACCATGGTCATGCCGGCCTTCGAGGCGCTGTAATGCGCGAGGTTGCGCGGCATCTCGCGGTGCTGCGAGGTGATGAGAAGAATACGGCCCTTGATCTTCTGCTCGCCCATGTGACGGCCGACCTCGCGAGCGAGGAAGAAGCCCGAGCGCAGGTTGATGTCGGTCATGGCGTCCCACGTTTCCTCACTGACGTGGAGCGGCGTGTCGACCTCGAGCCGGCGCGGGCTCGCGGCATGGACGAACAGTGAGATCGAGCCCAGATGCGGCACGGCCTTGTTGAGGAGATTGCGCCAGCCGTCGCGTTTCGATAGGTCGGCGGCGATGAAGTCGATGCCGTCCTCGGTAGGCGGCGCCTTGATGTCGCTGCCCAGCACCCTGGCGCCTTCGGCCAAAAGCGCCTTGGCGATGCCGCGGCCGATGCCGCCGGCACAGCCGGTGACCAGGGCGGTCTCGCCCTCGAGAAGTTTCATGCTCATGCCGGCCATGCTAGCAGGGGAAGCGATGGCGGCCAAAACCCGACTTGATGTGACACTGGTCGAACGTGGGCTCGCGGAATCGCGCGCCTCCGCACAGCGGCTCGTCATGGCCGGCCTCGTCTTTTCCGGCGAGCGGCGGCTGGAGAAGGCGGGGCAGGGCATCGGCGCCGACGTGGCACTCGAAGTCCGCGGCCAGCCGCATCCCTATGTCTCGCGCGGCGGGCTGAAGCTCGAAAAAGCGATCGAGCATTTCGCCGTTCCCGTCGCGGGCCGCATCGCGCTCGATGTTGGCTCGTCGACCGGCGGCTTCACCGACTGCCTGCTGCAGCGCGGCGCGACCAAGGTCTATGCCGTCGATGTCGGTACCAACCAGCTCGCCTGGAAACTGCGCAGCGATCCGCGCGTGGTCTCGATGGAAAAAACCAACATGCGCGCCGTCACGCGCACGCAGATCCCCGAGCCGATCGACGTGATCGTTTGCGACGCCTCGTTTATCGGCTTGCGCACCGTGCTGCCGGCAGCACTTGAGCTTGCCGCGCCCGGCGCGCATCTCGTGGCGCTGATCAAGCCGCAGTTCGAAGTCGGCAAGGGCCGCGTCGGCAAGGGCGGTATCGTGCGCGACCCGGAGCTTCACACCGAAGTCTGCGATGCAATCTCGGCGTGGCTGGCGGAGCAGAAGGGCTGGCGCGTGCTGGGCGTGACCGCAAGCCCCATCAAGGGCGCCGAGGGCAACAAGGAATTCCTGATCGCCGGCGCCTTCAGCGGATAGCGCGCGTCACCCGAAACTTGTTGTTGTCGGCAAGAGTCTCGAACGAGGCGAAGTTGGTCTTGAGTAGCGGCTCGTAGGGTAGGCTTCGGTTGGCGACGACGTAGAAGCGCCCCTTGGGCTTCAGCGCGCGGGCCGCCGCTTCGATGATGCTCTGGCCGAGTGCCGGCTCGGCTGCGCGGCCGGCATGGAAGGGCGGATTGCAGACGATGGCGTCGTAGGTCGCGGGCGCTTTTTCCGCGATCAGGTCGAGCCAGTGAAACGACGCGCGCGGGTCGGTGATGTTGGCTTGCGCCACTTCGATGGCGCGGCTCTCGGCGTCGATCAGGTCGAGATGGGCGATTTTGGCCGAACGCCGCAGCATCTCGCGTCCGAGATAGCCCCAGCCGCAGCCGAAGTCGGCAACGTGGCCGGTGAGATCGTCGGTCAGGTGCCGGGCGAGCAGGGCGGAGCCATCGTCGACGTGATCCCAGCTGAAGATGCCGGGTTGGCTCGCGAAGGAACCGTCGCCCACGGGCTGGAGCGTGGCGAGCTTTTGCCAATATTCAGGCGGCGCCTTGTCGTTCTTGGTCAACCAGAAAACTCGCGAATGGAATTTGGATAACTTGTCGTCGAGACCGAAGGCCTTGCTGACGTGTTTCTCCAGGCTGGCGGCGCCGTCGTCGTTCGAGCCGGTGCAGACCAGGTTTCCGCCCGGCGCCAGCAGCGTCCAGCCGCGGGCGATGTTGGCAAAGTTCTCCTCCTTGTGTTTCGTCAGCAGCACGAGGCCGAGGTCGTAGGCGCCGCCGTCGATGCGAGCGACGACCGGCCGGCCGGCCGCCTTCAGGCGCAAATAATCCGGGCGAAACGATTGCTCGGTATCGACGTCTTTCAGGGGCAGGATTTCGGCGCGCAAGAAGAACGCCTTCGCCGGGGCGAGTACTCCCGCCTCGAATACGTAACTGAGCGCGCGTCCGGCCTGACTCACGGAACGAGTACAGCGCGCCCCATTATCAGCCCCTTGCGCAGTTCCTGCAGCGTGGTGTCGGCCTTGTCGAGCTTGCGCTTGACGATCGGCACGGCGGTCACCTTGCCGCCGGTCACGAGGTCCATCATCTCCTTCATCTCGGCCGGGCTGCCGGTGACGGAGCCCACGATCTGGCAGCCGGTGAAGGCGAACATCGGCAGCGGGATCGAGAAATTGCCGCCAAACAGGCCGACAATGACCAACCGCCCGCCGCGCGCCAGCGCGCGCAGGCCGAACTGCGCCGAGCTCTCGGCGCCGACGAAATCGATGGCCGTGCCGACGCCGGTGCCGCCGGTCAGCTCCTGCACCGTCTTGCGCGCTTCCTTGTCGCGCGGGTCGATGGCGGCCAGCGCGCCGTTCTCCATCGCCAGCTTGCGCTTGTTCTCGTCGATGTCGGCCACGATCGGCGCATGGCCCAGCACCGACTTGGCGAATTGCAGGCCCATCAGGCCGAGGCCGCCGCCGCCGATGATCAGGATCGGCTTGCCGCCGTCCTGCCCCACAGCCTTCTTGACGGCGCCGAAGGCGGTGATGCCGGAGCAGGCATAGAGGCAGGCGAGCTCGGTCGGGATATTGCCGTAGGGATAGAGGTACTTGGCGTGTGGCACGAGGACGTGGTCGGCATAGCCGCCGTCGTTGTTGACTCCCAGCGCGCGCGGCGTCGGGCAGAGATGCTCGATGCCGCTCTGGCAGTACCAGCACTTGCCGCAGCCGATCCACGGATAGACCACGGCGTTGTCGCCGACCTTGGCGCCCTTCGCATCCGGTCCCATCGCCACGACCTGGCCCACGATCTCGTGGCCCATGGTACGCGGCGGGTTCATGGTCTTCTGCGTCGACACTTTGTTGCCGCCGCCCATGTCGAAGAAGCCTTCCCACAGATGCACGTCGCTGTGGCAGACGCCGGCCGCCGTGACGCGCACCAGAATCTCGCTGCCCTGAGGCGCCGGATTGGCTTCCTCGATGCGCTGAAGTGGCTGACCGAATTCGACGACCTTATAGCTTTTCATTGGGCTGCTCCCCGTGTCTCTTTGGCGCCGAGCATAGAGCATCCCCGGGGCATTTATGCTAGGAGTTCCGCAACAAATCGCCACCGGGAGGAACCGCCGGAGCAGCGCGCCGCACACGGCGTCGGCTGGGTGCTGCGGGAGCGCAACATTTTCCGGTCGCTGAGTGTCGAGGAGAACATCACGGCGGTGGCGCGGCCGGGTCCGTGGAGCTTGGACCGCGTGTTCGCGCTCTTCCCGCGCCTCAAGGAACGCCGCCGCCAGCCGGGCGGATCGCTGTCGGGCGGAGAGCAGCAGATGTTGGCGATCGGGCGCGCTCTCGCGACCAACCCGAAACTGTTGCTGCTCGACGAGCCGACCGAGGGGCTGGCGCCGCTGATCGTCGAGGAGCTATTGCGGGTGCTGTCCGGGCTGTTTCGCAGCGAGGGCCTGACCGGCATCATCGTCGAGCAGCACGCGCAGAAGGTGCTGCCGATCACCGATCGCGCCGTGATCCTGGAACGCGGGCGCATCGTCCATGCCAGCACCAGCGCGGCCCTGCTGGCTGATCCGGCGCCGCTGGAGCGTCATCTCGGAGTCACCGCGGGGTAATCGGCCAATCAAGCGCCGTTTCGAAACTTTCGAAACTTTTCGAAAAACCGTTTTACAGCGCCGGACCGCTACCCCAACATCGGCGCAACGGCGCCCCCTAAAATCAACGCGCCGGTCGGAGGAAACGATGGTCGACAAGATGGGCGCGTGGCGTCGTCGTGACGTATTGGCGGGAATGGCAGGAGCGGGCGCGGTGCTGGCGGCGCCGGCGATCGGGCGGGCGGCGCCTTCGGGCAAGCCAGTGCGGGTTGGCGGCACGCTGTCGCTGACCGGCTTCCTCGCCCAGACCGCGGTGATCCACAAGATCGCGGCCGAGATGATGGTCGAGGATATCAACAGCCGCGACGGCTTTTTGGGCCGACCGGTAGAATTCGTCCTGTTCGACGACCAGTCGAAGCCCGAGCAGGCGCGCAGCCTCTACGAGAAGCTCATCACCGTCGACAAGGTCGACCTTATACAGGGACCGTACGCTACAGCGCCGATCCTGGCGGCGATGGGCGTCGCCCAGCGCTACGAGAAGGTCTTCATCCAGAGCAGCATGGGCATTCCCAAGCTGCAGACCTACGACATGGCCTTTCCGGCGACGCCGTTCGGCTCGGAGCCGGACAAGACCTATCCCAACGTCATCCTCGACGCGATGGCCAGCATGCCGACGCCGCCCAAGACCATCGTCGTGCTGACGTCCAAGTTCCCGTCGGCGCAGTTCATGGCGCAGGGCATGCGCGACCAGGCCGAGAAGCGCGGCGTCAAGGTACTGATGTATCTCGAATACGAATCGGGCAATCGCGACTTCGGCGCCATCGCGGCGCGTGTAAAGGAGGCCAATCCTGACTTCCTGTGGGTCGGCTCGCTCGGCCTCGAGAGCAACCAGGTTCTCGAATCCCTGCGCAAGCTCGACTACTCGCCCAAGAAGCACTTTCATCTCTATCCGGCGCCGGGACCGCTGGCTCT
>CAMDQJ010000071.1 GCA_945905835.1 Asaia bogorensis | reverse complement strand
ATCGGCCATCTCGGCGATTTCAACGACCTGATGCTGATGGGCACCTTGAGCGGCGTCGAGATGGCGCTGGGTCTCGCCAAGGTGCCGCACAAGCCGGGCGGCGCGCAGGCCGCCCTCACCTACCTGCGCGACACCGCGCCGGGGGCGCGGCGGTCCTAGCATGCGCCTCTATGTGACGCCGGCCTCGCCGTGGGTCCGGCGCGTCCGGGCATGCATTCTCGAGCTGGGCATCGAGGACCGCTTCGAGTACGTGCAGACCAAGTGGCCACACAGCTGGGGCACGCAGACCGTGATGCTCGCGTCCGACTTCGCGGCGGCCACTTCCGTCGCACGCATTCCGGCGCTGGTGACGGATGAGGTGACGCTCACCGACTCCCATGCGATCTGCGACTACCTGAACGACAAGTTCGGCAATCATCGCCTGCTGGCGCGCGACGGCCTCGCCCGGTGGCGTGCGCTTGCCACCATTGCCATCGCGAGCGGCGTCATCGAGGCGCAGATCATGCGGCGCGCCGAGCTTCTACGCGGCGAGAAGGAACGGTCGAACGACTTTCTCGCCAAGATGCGCGACCGCGAGCTGCGCTGCCTCGCGGCACTCGGGCAGAAGCTGCCTGAGTTCGGTGAGACCTTCGACCTTGCGCAGATCACGACAGCTGTGGCCTGCGGCTACGAAGACTGGCGCTACGGCCGCGATTGGCGCGGCAGCACGCCCAAGCTCGCGGCCTGGTACGACAAGGTGGCCGAGCGGCCGTCGCTCAAGGCAACGCAGCCCGCCGAAACGCCGCAGCACTAGCGCAGGTGACAGGCGACGTGATGGCCCGGCGCGATCTCGCGCAATGGCGGCGACACGATCTTGCACTCGGCCACGGCATAAGGGCAGCGCGTGTGGAAGTGACAGCCGGGCGGCGGCTTGGCGGGGCTCGGCACGTCGCCCTGCACGATCTTCTTGCGCCGCTTGCGCCGGGTCGGATCGGGCGCCGTTGCCGCCGACAGCAGCGCCTCGGTGTAGGGATGCTGCGGGTTGGCGAACAGCGTCTTCTTGGTCGTGAGCTCGACGATGCGTCCGAGATACATCACGGCGATGCGATGGCTAATGTGACGCATCACCGCCAGATCATGGCTGATGAAGAGATAGGCCAGGCCAAACTCTTCCTGCAGGTCGATCAAGAGGTTGAGCACCTGCGCCTGCACCGACACGTCGAGTGCCGATACAGGTTCGTCGGCCACGATCAGGTCGGGATTGACCGACAGCGCCTTGGCGATGCCCAGCCGCTGGCGCTGGCCGCCAGAGAATTCGTGGGCGTACTTGCGCACCGAATCGGGTCGCAGCCCGACGCGCTGGAACAATTTGGCGACGCGCTCGTCGCGGTCCTTGCCCTTGGCGATATCGAAGTTCTCCAGGGGCTCGCCGACGATGGTGCCGGCCGTCAGCCGCGGGTTCAAGGAAGAATACGGATCCTGGAAGATCGTCTGGATCTGCCGCCGGTGCGGCCACATCGCGCCGGGCTTGAGCCGCGTCACGTCCTCGCCGCCTAAAAGGATGCGTCCGGCGGTGGGCTCGATCAGCTTCAGCACCGTCTTGCCGATGGTCGACTTGCCGCAGCCCGATTCGCCCACCAGGCCCAGTGTCTCACCCCTGGCGATCGTGAAGCTGACACCATCGACCGCCTTCACCTGGCCGACTCTCCGCTGCAGCAGCCCACCATGGATCGGGAAGTGCTTTACCAGGCCGTCGACCTCAAGGACCGGCGCGGCGCTCACAGCGCACTCGCCCGCACGCGATCGACTTCCCAGCACGCGACCTTGTGGCCAGGCAATACCTCGACAATCGGTGGCGCTTCGACACGGCAGCGCTCGGCGGCAAAGTCACAGCGCGGCGCAAAGGCGCAGCCGACGATGGAGCGCGTGAGCTGCGGCACCATGCCGGGAATTTCCTGCAGGCGCGGACGTGTGCCGGCGGCATCGGCCTCGATGTCGAGGCGCGGGATCGCCCGCATCAACCCGCGCGTATAGGGATGCAGCGGCTCGGCGAACAACGCCTCGACGCCCGCCTCCTCAACCTTGCGGCCGGCATACATCACCACCACGCGCTCGGTCGTCTCGGCGACGACGCCAAGATCGTGGGTGATCAGCACGATGGCGGTGCCGGTCTTCTCCTTGAGCTCCAGCATCAGGTCGAGGATCTGCGCCTGGATGGTGACATCGAGCGCCGTCGTCGGCTCGTCGGCAATCAGCACCTGCGGGTCGCAGGAAAGTGCCATGGCGATCATCACGCGCTGGCGCATGCCGCCCGAGAGTTGGTGCGGATACTCGTGCACCCGGCGCGCCGGATCGGCGATGCGAACGAGGTCGAGCATCTCCGTCGCGCGGTCGAACGCGGCCCTCTTCGGCACCTTGAGATGGCGCACGACGTTTTCGGCGATCTGCGTGCCGACCGTCAGCACCGGATTGAGGCTGGTCATCGGCTCCTGGAAGATCATCGAGATGCGATGGCCGCGCAGGCGCTTCATCGCCTCCTCCGAGAGGCCCGTCAGCTCCTCGCCTTGGAACTTGATCGAGCCCGAGGCAATGCGGCCGGTCTCCGGCGGGATCAGACGCAGGATGGAAAGCGCTGTCACCGACTTGCCGCAGCCCGACTCGCCCACGATGCCCAGCGTCTCGCCGCGCGCCAGCTCGAACGACACGCCGTCGACCGCGCGCACCACGCCGTCCAGCGTGTCGAACTGGGTGTGGAGATCGCGGACTTCGAGGATGGCGCTCACAGCCGCCTCGCCAGGCGCGGGTCGAGCCGGTCGCGCAAGCCGTCGCCCAGCAGGTTCACCGCCAGAACGGTGAGCGCGAGAAAGCTGCCGGGAATGAGGATCGTCCACGGTGCGATCTGAAAGAAGGTGCGGCCCTGGGCAATGATGTTGCCCCAGCTCGGCACCTCCGGCGGCACGCCGGCGCCGAGGAAGCTCAAGCTCGCTTCGATCAGCATCGCCGAGGCGCAGACATAGGTCGCCTGCACGATCAGCGGAGCCAGCGTATTGGGCAGGACATGGCGCAACAGAAGCTTGGTGTTCCTAGTGCCGCCGGCGATGGCGCTTTCGATGTAGGGCTGGCCGCGGATCGACAGCACGACGGCGCGTACCACGCGCACGATGCGCGGCACCTCGGGGATGACGATGGCGATGATCACGATGCTAAGGCTGGGTCGGGTGAGCGTGATCAAGGCGATGGCAAGCAGGATCGAGGGGATCGCCATCAGCCCGTCCATGACACGCATGACGATGCCGTCGAGCGCGCGGAAATAGCCGCACAGGATGCCGAGGCCGAGGCCGAGCAGGCTCGAGATGGCGGCAACCGAGAGGCCGACGATCAACGACACCCGCGCGCCCCAGACGGTGCGGGTGAAGATGTCGCGGCCGAACTGGTCGGTGCCGAACCACCAGCGCTCCGACGGCACGCGCAGGCGGTTGACCGGCGCGATCTTGAAGGGATCGCCGACGAAGGACGGCCCGACGATGGCGACCAGGATCAATGCCCCCAGCAAAACCACGCCAAAGGCGATGGTCGGATTGCGCCGGATTGCCTTGGCCAGCGAGAACGGCGGCACGATGGAGGGCAGGTCGTCGGTGATCACGGTCATGTCAGTAACGGATGCGCGGATCGAGGAAGGCGTAGGAGATGTCGATCAGGAGGTTGACCAGCACCTTGGCGGCGGCGAACACCAGTATCAGTCCTTGCACGATCGGATAGTCGCGCTTCAGCACGGCATCCACGGTGAGCCGGCCGAGGCCGGGGATGTTGAACACCGTCTCGGTGATAACCACGCCGGAGATCAGCAGCGCGATGCCGATGCCGATCACCGTGACGATGGGCACGGCAGCATTCTTCAGCGCATGCAGCAGCAGCACGCGGTCGGTCGCCAGGCCCTTGGCGTTGGCGGTGCGGATATAATCCTGCGACAGCACTTCCAGCATCGAGGCCCGCGTGATGCGCGCGATCAGGGCCATGTAGGTGATGCCGAGCGCCACCGAAGGCAGGATCAGGCTTTCGGCGAAAGGCCACAGGCCGGCGGCAATCGGCTGGTAGCCCTGCACCGGCAGCAGCCGCCATTGCACAGCGAAGAAATAGATCAGGGCATAGGCCAGCACGAACACCGGCATGGCAAAGCCCAGCACGGCGAAGGCCATGACCACACGATCGACCAGCTTGCGCGCCTGCCACGCCGCCAGCACGCCGGCCGGAATGGCCAGGGCCACGGCGACGAACAGCGTCGACAGCGTCAGTGCCACGGTGGGCTCCAGGCGCTGGGCGATCAGCCGGGTCACCGGCAGGTTGGAGAAGATCGACACGCCCATGTCGCCCTGGAGAAGGCCCAGGACCCACAGGAAGAACTGCTCGACCACCGGCCGGTCGAGCCCGAGCTTGGCGCGGACGGCGGCTATCGCCTCCGAGGTGGCGTCGTCGCCGGCGATGATTGCCGCCGGATCGCCCGGCGCGAAGCGCAGCAGGAAGAACACGAACAGCCCCACCACGGCCATCACCGGCAGGGTGGCGAACAGACGGCGCACGATGTAGGCGGTCACGCTCCCCGCTCCCGCCGCGACGGGCCTATTTCTTCGTAATGCCCCACAGCACCGCCAGTCCGGTGTTGGGCACGACGCCATCGATCTTGTCGGCGCGGAAGGCAAGCGGCGTGTCCCATTGGCCGAACGGCAGGAACACGACCTGATCCATCGCCTTGGTCTGCAGTTCCTTGGCTATCTTCTTGCGATCGTCCTCGTTCGCCGCCATGCCGAAGGCATTGCGCAGCTTCTCGATCTCGGGATCGCACGGCCAGCCGAACAGGCCCTTGTCGCAGGCAGCGCCAATCCAGGTGTGCAACACCGGGTTGGACGACCCGACACCCCCCGACGTGGTGACGAAGATGTTCCAGCCGCCCTGTGCCGGCGGCTCCTTCTTGGCGCGACGCGACACTACGGTGCCCCAGTCCATTGCCTGCGCATCAACGTTGATACCGGCCTCGCGCATCGCCTGGATCAGGACCTGCGTTGCCGGCGTGATGGTGTTGTGGTCTGTGGTTGAGAGAACCGTGATCGGCTCACCCTTGTAGCCCGCCTCCTTCAGGAGCTGCAGCGCCTTCTTGGGATTGTATTCCTTCATCCACTGCGTACCGCCGTCGTTCTCGTAGGGACCGCCGCAGGTCAGTAGCCCGTGACAGACCTTGTAGTATTTCGGATCGCCGACGATCGCCCGCAGGTAGTCCTCCTGGTTGATCAGGTAGTACATCGCCTGCCGCGCCTTGATGTTGTTGAACGGCGGATGGAGGTGATTGAGCCGGATCATGCCCTGCGTGCTGTCGATCTTGCCGGTCTTCAGCAGCTTCACGCCCTTGGCCTTTTCCAGGAGCGGCAGAAAGTCGTTGTTCGGCGCTTCGTAGAAATCGATCTCGCCGTTGATCAGCGCCGACATGGCGGTCTGCGGATCGGAGATCCACACCAGCTCGATGCGGTCGACACCAGCGATCTTGCTGCCGGCGAAGGACGACGGCGGCTCGTTGCCGGGACGCGTCACGTAATCCTTGTTCTTGAGGTAGACCGCCTTGCTGCCCGGCACCCAGAGGTCCTTGGCGAACATGTAGGGACCGGAGCCGATAGCCTCCTTGACCTGCTGCTGCGGGTCGGTGAGCGCCTCCTTCTCACGCATGATGGCGGCGATAGAGCTGCCGCTCTTGCCCAGCGACTCCAGCACCATGCCGTAGGGCTCGCGCAGCACCATCTTGAAGGTCTTGTCGTCGACCGCCTCCATCGACGTCACGTAGCCCAGAAGGCGCTGGCCGACGCCGTCCTTGGCGCCCCAGCGCTTGAGCGAAGCGATGACATCCTTGGTCGTGACGGGCGAGCCGTCGTGGAATTTGAGCCCGTCGCGCAGGGTGAAGCTGTAGGTAAGGCGGTCGGGGCTGATCTCGTACTTGCCGACCATCTGCATCTGCGGCTTGAGGTTGCCATCGTTGCCGAACAGCGTGTCGTAAATAAGCGCACCATGGATGCTGGCGATGGTCTGGGTGGTCCAGATCGGGTCGATCACCCGCACGTCGGCGTGCATGACGGCGCGCAGGACCTTTTCCTGGGCCGACGCGTACATTGGGGCGGACAACGGCAGAACGAGGGCCAGCAAGCCGGCCAGAAGTCGGAGCATCATGCTTCTCCCAAAGCAAAAATCGTGCAGAGACTATGCGACGCGCACGCAGCGGAAACTATTAAAAAATCAGTCCCCGCGGCTTTGCATCCGAATCGAGCGGCCAAATCGGGCGCTCGACCTTGGTATAGGGGATTTTGCGGTGGTCGCGCCGCAGCGGCCCGCTCGATTCGATATAGACGACCTTCTTGGCGATCGGTCCATAGGCCGCCATGAAGTGGTTGGTCGACTTCACGACCACGATCTTCTTCTGCGTCGGATCGATGCCGAGATTGGTGAAGAGCTCGAGGCCCGTCGCCTGCGTGCGATTGGTGATGAGCACCACGTCGACCCCGTCGACGCGTACGGCGGCGCAATCGCCGACCGGTACCTGCGTCGGGCCGAAACTCTGCCAGGCGTCGCGCTTCAGCCCGATCACCTCGACCATGGCATCGACCGGCTGGCCCGAGGTCGGGGCGATCTTGCCGCCGAAGCGTAGCGCGAACTTGGCGCCGAGGCCGGCGTCGAAGCAGAGACGCACCGCGATTGGATCCCACATCGGGCCGAGACAGGCGTTCTCGACTTTCTCGGCGATGAGGTGGCGCAGGATGTCGGTGTTGTCCGAGGGCGCGCCGCCACCGGCATTGTCGGCCGGATCGGCGACCACCACCGGCAGGTCGTTGAAGTCGCGCGCCTCGCCGATGCCGGCCGATATGTCGAGGGACGGCGACGCGGTCTTGCCGCGCAGGCTCACGATCTCCTCGCCGAGCTTGGTTGCCAGCGCATCGGCCTTCTTCTTGTCGCCGTCCGCGATCACCAGCACGCGGCTGCCGAGCTCGGCGACGTCAGCGTACGGAAAGCAATGTGCGATCGAGACCGAGAGAATGCCGTCCTTGCCCTCCATCGCCATGATGCGGTCGACCAGGCCGCGCATCGGCTGGATGGTGGTGGGATAGCTCTGGATCTGCCGGCAGTCGTAGACCGACATAACCGGCTTGATCTTGCCGCGCAGGGTCGCCAACACCAGGTCGAGCACATCCTCGGCGCGCTCGACCACGTCGGTATGCGGGAATTCCTTGTAGAGAACGATGATGTCGGACTTGGAGACGCGCTTCATCGTGAGATGGCAATGCGGATCGAGCTCGACGCCGATCACGCATTTCGGTCCGACCAGCGCACGGGCACGCTCGATGAGGTCACCTTCGACGTCGTCGTAGCCGTGCGCCACCATGGCGCCGTGCAGGCCGAGCAGCAGGCCGTCGACCGGCAGCGCCGCCTTGAGCTGGCCCAAAATCTCATCGCGCATGGTCTCGTAGTCGGCGCGATTGGTGGTGCCGGCCGGACTGGCGGCAAAGCAGCTGCCCTCGATCAGCTCGAAGCCTTCCTTCTTGGCGCGCGCGCGGCCGACGAACAGCGGCGCCGTGCACATGCGCGGTGCGTCGGTCGGATGTTCGCCGGGCCGGTAGAACACGCCCTCGCGATAGCTCTCTAGGCTGGTCGGCATCGGCGAGAAGGTATTGGTCTCGGTGGCAAGCGTGGCGGTGAACAGACGCATATCGATGTACCTCGACGAAGAGTGATCAGTGGGCGACGCCTTCGACGACCAGCTCGACGTCGCCAAACCGGATCACCGAGCCGCGCGTCAACTCGAGGCCACGTTCGCGCGACGGGGCCGGATTGTCGTCGACCAAGGTGCCGTTGGTCGAATCGAGATCGTTGAGCGTCAAGCGGCCATCGCTGGCGCGCAGCAGCGCGTGGCGGCGCGAGACGCTCGCATGTGCCACCACGAGATCGCATTGCGACGCCGCCCGTCCGATCACCAGACCCTCGGGCTTGGCGCGTAGTTGCGAGAGGCGCACGATGAGCTCGTAGTTTTCACCGCTGGCCGCGGTGCCGGCGAATCGGATGGTGCCATCGGCAGCCAGCGCCGTCGCGGCATCCTCACCTGGAGCAGCGGGCCGCGGCGGGGGCGGAGGCGGCGACTTGGGACTGGCGACCATCGTGCTGCGCAGGCGGTGGCCAAGCGCCATGAGCAGCGGCGCCGGCAACCGGTGGCCGGGATCTGCACATGGCCAAACCCGAGCGGCAGCGGCGCGCTGTCCACTCTTACCGGAAGATAGACGTCACGCTGGAAGGCGTGGTCGGCCTCGATCTCGACCCAGCGGCTGCCGACCGAATTTTCCGACCAGATCACCACCACGACCTTGGCGGCATTGAGCGCCGACTGGAGCTGCGTGCGCCAGGTCGCGCCCGGCAGCAGTACGCGATCCCAGAATATCGACCAGCCGTGTCCCGCCAACTCCTCGGCAAGACGCTTGGCCGCATCGGCGTCCTCGCGCGTGTAGCTGATGAAAATGTCGTAGTTGGTGGCAGCGGTCATCGGCCGGGAGTGTACTGCCGCCGAGCCGCGATTGCCTAGGGCACCACCCCTGCAGGTAGAGCGGCGGCATGCCGGGCGATGGCGCCGGGCGTGGTCAGCCAGATGGTGTCGCGGTGGCTGGCGATGTGCCGCAGCGCCCGTTTGAGATGCCGCAGCCGGTGCGGCTGGCCGACCAGATAGGCGTGTAGCGCCACGCCCATGACCAGCGGCCGTGCCTCCGAGAGTTCGCGCATTTCGTCGAACTGATCGACGATCATGTCGGCGAAGTCCGAGGCGCCGACCTTGCGCGCCACGATCGCGGGAATATCGTTCAACTCCTGCGGATAGGGCACCGCCATGATCCGCTTGCCGCCGCGGCAGCGGAACCACACCGGCTGGTCGTCCATGCACCAGTCGAGCAGGTAGTTGTAGCCGGCCTCGGCCAGCAAGTCGGGCGTTCGCACGCTCTGCGATATCCAGGGCCCCAGCCAGCCGGCCGGCGCGGTGCCCTCCTCCCGGGCGAGCCGCCCGGTCGCTTCGGCGATCAGCACACGCTCAGCCGTCTCGTCGAGCGTGCCCTGGCGTTCGGCGTTGGTGCGGCCGTGTCCGACGATCTCGTCGCCGCGCGCGGCAGGCGGCCACAAGCTCCGGCGCGTAGTCGTACATCGTGCTGTTGACCAACGTGGCCATCGGCAGCTTAAGGGCATCGAAGCCTCGAGCAGGTACCAGCCGCCGACCCGGTTGCCGTAGTCGCGCCAGGCATAGTTCAGCACGTCGGGCTGGTGGCCGGCCGGCGCCAGTTCGGCGCCATGGCCGTCGCCGAAGGAGAAATGCTCCAGATTGAGCACGAAATAGACCGCGAGGCGTTTGCCGCCCGGCCAAGTGTAATCGCGGCGGCCGCGCAGCGGTACGTAATCGTAGCGGTCGTGGTGAATCAGCCCCATCAGCAAAGCCTAGCTCCGGATTTCACGATGGGCTACGGTCGCCGCGGCAAAAACGAGAATCCGCCGTTCTGAGACGGCGGACGCCATAGGGAGGAAGACCGCCTTGACGGCCACGAGCGCTGGCGCTCTGCCAGTCCGCACCGAGTTCGTGCGGTCGCCGCGTCGGCTGCTGGCGCCGCTGTGGGTCAGCGCGCTCCTCATCCTGCTCGCCTTTCTCGTGATCTACCCGATGCTGATGCTGCTTTTCGGGGCGCTGAGCGACTCCAATCCGGTGGTCGACGGCTTCGGCAAGTTCAAGCCATCGCTCGACCATTTCGTCGCCGTCCTCAGGAACGAGAACGTCCATCTCGCCTTCTACAACGCGCTGGTCGCCTGCGGCGGCGGCACGATCCTGGCCGTAATCATCGGGCTCGCCTTCTCGTGGATCGTCGTGCGCACCAATACACCGTTCAAGCGCTTCATCGCCGCCGCCAGCATGATCCCGCTGTTCGTGCCGCCGCTGGTCGCGGGCGTCGCCTGGGGCATCCTCGGCTCGCCCCGGACAGGCCTGCTCAACACCTCGCTCAAGTGGATCGGCATCGACTTCCGCTTCGATTTCTATTCGATGTCGGGCCTGGTCATCGTCTTCGGCATGTACTACGCGCCCTACATCTACATGTTCACCGCTTCGGCGCTGCGCAACATGGACCCCAGCCTCGAGGAGGCGTCGGAGGTCTCGGGCGCCTCGGCCCTCACCACCATCTTCACCATCACCTTCCCGCTGATCGCACCGGCGATCCTGGCGGGCTCGCTGCTCTGCTTCGTGGTGATGCTCGGCATCTACGGCGTGCCGGCAGCACTCGGCGCGCCGGCAAACATCAACGTGCTCACCACCTATATCTTCAAGCTCACAGCCTGGAGCCCACCCCTCTACAACACCGCCGCCGCGGTCGCGATCCTGCTGATGATGGTGACGGCGATCCTGGTATGGGCGCAGCAGCGCGTGCTCATCGGCAAGAGCTACGCCACCGTCGCCGGCAAGGCGTTCCGGCCGCGCGCCCTCGATCTCGGCCCCTGGAAGTGGTTCACCTTCGGCCTCGCGGTCGTCTACCTCTTCTTCGTCGTCGTGCTGCCGACGCTGGCGCTCACCATCGCCGCCTTCCGCAAATTCCTGTTCTTCAAGAACTTCGATGCGCTGTTCGACTGGAGCCAGTACAGCCTCGTGCACTTCAACGTCATCTTCGACAATCCACTCACCATGCTGTCGATCTGGAACACCATGAAGGTCGGCGTGCTGACGGCGGTGGTCGGCGGCGCGCTGGCCTTCGCCATCGGCTACACGGTGAACCGCACGCAGGTGCATGGCCGCCGCACCATCGACCTGCTGGCGACCATGCCGGTGGCGATCCCGGGCCTGGTGATCGGCGTCGCCTATCTGTGGGCCTGGATCGGCCTGCCGGGCGGCCTCTACGGCACCATCTGGATCCTGGCGCTGGCTTTCGTCGCCCGCTTCATTCCAGACACGGTGAAGGCACTGTCGACCTCGTTTCTGCAGATCCACAAGGAACTCGAGGAAGCGTCGTGGATCTGTGGCGGCGGGTTGCTGGGCACCATCCGGCGCATCGTCCTGCCGCTCGCCCGGCCGGGCGTTGTCGCGTCAATGACGCTGTTGTTCGTGCTGGCGATCCGCGAGCTCGGCTCATCGCTCTTCCTCTACACCAGCGACACCACCGTCATGGCGGTGCTGCTGCTCGACTATTACGAAGGCGGCAACACCGGCAAGACCGCGGCCTTCAGCCTGGTGCAGACAGCTCTGCTCGCCGTGCTGCTCGGCATCACCAATTGGCTTTCGTCCGGGGTGGCGCAGAGCAGCGCGCGCTCCGGTTAGTTTAGGGAGGACTGACATGCAGAAGAGGACAGTAATGATCGCGGCGGTGGCCGCGTTCGCCTTCGCCGGCTCGTCGGCACTGGCGCAGCAGACCAAGTTCGGCTCGAAGGAGCTGATCGACGCGGCCGAGAAGGAAGGCGGGCTCACCTACTACACGGCGAATTTCGCCGAGGTCGAGCAGGAGGTCATCAAGGAATTCAACAAGACCTTCCCCAAGATCAAGATCTCCATGGTGCGCGCGCCGGGTGGCCAGATCCTGACGCGCATCAAGACCGAAGCAGCGGCGGGCAAGCTCGCGGCCGACGTCATCAACCATTCCGACCGCGGATTGATGATCGCGATCGCCGACTTGTTCGCGGATTACACGCCGCCCAACGCCGCCGACTACCGGCCCGATGCAATGGTCTCGCCCAAGCTGTGGCCGGGCGTCACGCTGGGCTGGGCGATCGCCTACAACACCCAGCTGGTGAAGAACGCACCCAAGACCTGGATGGATCTGCTCAAGCCCGAGTACAAGAACAAGCAGATCGGCCACGTCGTCGGTCCGTCGGGCGGTACGACCTGGACGCGCGTGATGTTCGAACGCCAGGTGCTGGGCGAGGACTACTGGAAGAAGCAGGCCGAACTCGGCATTGCGATGTATCCGTCGGGCGCGCCGCTCTCCGACGCGCTGGTCCGCGGCGAGGTCTCGATCGCACCGCTGCTCTACAACATCATCTACACCAAGATCGTCGAAGGGGCGCCCGCCGAGGCGATCTTCGCGCCGGAAGGCGTGCCGATCATTCCGTACGCCGACGGCATCACCAAGACCGCCAGGAACCCGAACGCCGCCAAGCTGTTCATGAACTGGCGACTGTCGAAGGAAGGCCAGGCCTTCGCCATCACCAAGCTCGGCAACATCACTTCGCTCAAGGATCCGCCCGCCTTCCCGAAGGGCTGGGATCCGAAGACCATCAAGGTCTGGGTGCCGAAGTACGAGGAGTTCGAGAAGCTGCGTGAGCCGTGGCTCGAGCAGTGGAACAAGACCTACGGCTACCGTCAGTAAAGTGAGGTCTTGAAGTGGCGTCCGCCCTACAGATCGAGGATCTGGTCAAACAGTTCGCAATGGGCCGCCCGGCCGTCGATGGCGTGAGCTTCGACGTGCCGGCCGGCGAGATCGTGGTCCTGCTGGGTCCTTCGGGATGCGGCAAGACCACGACCTTGCGCTGCGTCGCCGGCCTCGAGCATCCGACCGGCGGCAGCATCTCGATCGGCGGCCGCGTCGTATCGGCGCCCGAGCGCGGCGTCATGGTGAGCCCACGCGACCGAGACATCGGCATGGTGTTTCAGTCCTACGCCGTGTGGCCACACATGACGGTGCGCCAGAACGTGGCTTATCCGCTGAAGTACCG
Organism: Asaia bogorensis; assembly: GCA_945905835.1. Taxonomy (GTDB): domain Bacteria; phylum Pseudomonadota; class Alphaproteobacteria; order Reyranellales; family Reyranellaceae; genus Reyranella. Next base: position 8,027 of record CAMDQJ010000071.1, on the reverse strand, counting down.
GCGTAACGGCGGCGGCGGGAGTGGCGACATCACCGCCAAGGTGAACGAGACGCTCGAGCTGGTCGGGCTGGGCGAATACGCCGAGCGTTCGGTGACCTCGCTGTCGGGCGGCCAGATGCAGCGCGTGGCGCTCGCCCGCAGCCTGGTCTACCGCCCACAGCTTATCCTGCTCGACGAGCCGCTCAGCAACCTCGACGCCAAGCTGCGCGTGCGCCTGCGCGACGAGCTGCGCCGTATCCTGAAGCAGACCGGCATGACTGGTCTCTATGTGACGCACGACCAGTCCGAGGCTGTCGTGCTGGGTGACCGCATCGGCGTGATGCGCGAAGGCAAGCTCTTGCAGATGGCGCCGCCCGACGAGATCTATAACCGGCCGGCGAATTCCTTCGTCGCCAACTTCACCGGCGCGTCCAACGTGCTGCGCGGCCGTGTGCTGGGCCGCACCGGCGACAAGACCACGATCGATCTCGGCGCCGCCGGCAAGATCGAGGCGTGGACGCCGCAGCATCTCAATGCCGGCGAGGCGGTGCGCGTGGCGCTGCGCGCCGAGAACGCCCGGCTGGGCGAAAGCGGCGTGGTCAACGCCTTCAAGTGCAAGGTCGTCGAGCGGCGTTACCAGGGCATGCAGACGGTCTACGACGTCGACATGGGCGGCCAGCGGCTGGAAGTGCTCGAACTCGGCACGGCGGCACGCCACACCGGCGGCGGCGAGATCGCCCTCACCCTGCCGCCGGATGCGTGCTGGGCCTACCGCGAGGACGGAGCCAATCCTACCGAGTAGTGTGATCGTCTCGATCCATGACTTTTCTGCCAGTGTCGAGGCCGCTAGACTTCCCGGCGCATGAACCAATTCTGGTGGGTGAATCACAAGTAGACAGCCCGCCAAGAAATTGAAGGGCAGTACCTTTGGTCGCCCAAGGTCCAGAGCAACGGCGCCCGCAGCATTTTTTACAACAACATGCGTCAGGCAGCGCCAGGCGATCTGGTTTTGTCATATGCGGATCAATTAATTCGATACGTAGGACGCGTCACCGAGTTCGCGTTTACGGCTCCCAAGCCCGCCGAATTCGGCGCAACCGGCGCCAACTGGCACAACGAAGGATGGCTTCTGCCAGTTTTCTGGACACCACTCGATCCTCCTGTCCGTCCTAAGAATCTCCTCGCCGTTCTCGGCCCACTTTTGCCGACAAAGTATTCGCCTATCCGGCCCAGCTCGGGTGACGGCAATCAAGCCGTCTATCTCGCCAGTATCTCGATAGAGGTGTTCGAAACCGTTACTGCCCCGGCGGCCTTCGACTATCAGTCGCTAGCTCAAGGTGGGGCCAATAGCCTAACATTCCAGGTCGTTACGGAAATATTGGATGACGCTGCCGAGCGGGTAATTCAGGCCGACCTCCAGCTAGATGACACCGTAAAGAAGAGCGTCATTCAGGCTCGCCGTGGACAAGGCAAGTTTCGATAAAATGTCGAGCGGATTGAAAAAGCATGCAGGCTAACTGGGATCACCAATCCCACCTTGCTCATCGCAAGTCACATAAAGCCATGGCGCACATGCACGACGGCACAGGAACGCCTGGATGGCATGAACGGGCTCTTGCTCACACCTGACGCAGATCTGCTCTTCGACCGCGGCTTCATCAGCTTCGAGGATGATGGTGACGTTCTGGTGTCCCGGCGCATTGATCGCGAAGACCTCCGCCGATTGGGTTTCCAGGACCTCGCATGGGAAAAGTACGGATTCGCTGAGGCGCCTATGCGTTGGAATGCGAGCACCTTTGTCACGCCTCAACAACAGTACCTCGCTTACCATCGGTCAGAAGTTTACGTCGATTAACCTTCAATCGTGATGACGCTAATCGTTTAGACGGCTACCTGGATCGCTGCGGCGAGCGGCGAATCGTGTTCGGGCAGCAGCACCTGAGGATCGAGCGTCAGCACGCCGCGCGAGGCGTGGCGCTCGGAGAGATGGACCGGCGGCGTGCCGCGCTGCAGCCGGGCACTCAACGCCAGCGCGTCGGTCGCCGCGATCTCGAGCACCGGCGTGCGGCCGGTGACCGAGGCCGGCACCAACTTTACATCCAGGCCCTTCAAGGCGGCGGCGATCGCCTGCAGCCGCGCTTCGAGAGCGGCGTTGGCCTTGGCATCGTCGGCATTCACGAAGCGGTCGAGCGCCGTGAGCAGCCCGACGATCTCCTCCTTGCCGGCCTTGAAGCCGCGGCCGATGCCGTGATGGGGCACGCCGCGCAGATTGGCACGGTCGATGAGCTTGGGCGGCGTCCAGGTCTCGGGCGAGACGTCCATGTCGAGCTGCTGCAGCAGGGCCGAGGCAACGAGCGCGCGCCGGCCGGCCAGGATGCCTGACGCCTGCGGCCCGCCCAGCGCCTTGCCGCCGGAGAAGGCAACGAGGTCGGCGCCGATCTCGATGAAGCGCCGCAAATTCTCCTTCGGTGGCAGTTGCGCGGCGGCATCGACGATCACCGGGATGCCGCGCGGCCTGCAGACGGAAACGACGGTCGCGAGGTCGACGACATTGCCGACATTCACGGAGAAGCCAAAGGCTGCGACCTGGGGCGTCAGCGCTGCCTCGATCTCCCAGGCTTCGAGCCCGCGCACGCCAGCGCCGGTGCCGCGATCGTTGTGGCCGATATCGACCAGCCGCGCGCCGGCCGCCGCCAGCGCATGGGCGTAGCCGGTGCGATGGGTGCGCGGCAGCAGGATGTCGCGCGGAAAATTGTCGGCATGCGGCAAGGCCGCCATGCGCGCCGGATCGAAGCCCGCCATTGCGGCGGCGGCGGCCAGCGTCAGGGCCGCAGCGGCGCCGGTCGTCACCATGCCGGCCTCGGCGCCGGTCGCCGCGGCAATGCGCTCGCTGGCGGCGTCCTGCAGCTCGCCGATATCGACGGACGCCCGGGCTGCCCCGGCCATAGCGGCCACGACCTCCGGCGCCATGACAGCGCCGCCCAGGCGGGTCAGCGCGCCGGCGGCATTGATACGGGTGCGCACGCCCAGTTTGGTATAGGGATCGGAAGCGGTCATATCGGACACAATAGTACGTCCTGGTGTGGATTTCGGCGTCCGTTTCGTCCCCTCCGGGGCCTTGTGCCGGGCACCCCGACTCCTGATATAACCGCGTTGAGGGGCCGGTGTGGGCGGAGCAGTCGCCAACCCGGTCAGATCCGGAAGGAAGCAGCCGTAACGAATTCGCTTCGGGTCATGCTGGTCTCTCACCCGTCTTCCCGGCGCGCGCCGCCGCCGGGCGCGGGACACCCGGGCGCGACGACCGCCGGGGTCCAAAAGGGGTCGCGGCGCGTCAGCGGGTAGGATTTGGCCATGCCGGACGGCGCCAAAGGCAAAGGGGACGTATCCCTTCCCTACCGGGTTCTCGCCCGCAAGTACCGTCCCACCGATTTCACGACCCTGGTCGGCCAGGAAGCCATGGTGCGCACTCTGCGCAACGCCATCGCCTCGGGCCGCATCGCCCATGCGTTCATGCTCACCGGCGTGCGCGGCGTCGGCAAGACCACGACCGCCCGCATCATCGCCCGCGCCCTGAACTGTGTCGGCCCCGACGGCAAGGGCGGCCCGACGGTCGACCCCTGCGGCGTCTGCGATAACTGCAAAACTATCACCGAAGACCGCCATGTCGACGTGATCGAGATGGACGCCGCCTCCCGCACCGGCATCGACGATGTGCGCGAGCTGATCGAGGGCGTGCGCTATCGCCCGGTATCGGCGCGCTACAAGGTCTATATCATCGACGAAGTGCACATGCTGTCGGAGAAGGCGTTCAACGCGCTCCTCAAGACGCTGGAAGAGCCGCCGCCGCACGTGAAGTTCGTCTTCGCCACCACCGAGATCCGCAAGGTGCCGGTGACGGTGCTGAGCCGCTGTCAGCGCTTTGACCTGAAGCGCGTGCCGCAGGACGTGCTGATCGCGCATTTCGCCAAGATCGCCGCCACCGAGAAGGTCGAGATCTCACCCGAGGCCCTGGCGCTGCTGGCGCGCGCCGCCGACGGCTCGGTGCGTGACGGCCTCTCCATGCTCGACCAGGCGATCGCCCATGGCGGCGGGGTGGTCGATGCCGGCCAGGTGCGCGACATGCTCGGGCTGGCCGACCGCAGCCGTGTGCTCGATCTCTTCGAGAAGACCATGCGCGGCGATGCCGCTGCGGTACTGGCCTCGTTGACCGAGTTGCACGATTCCGGCGCCGACCCGGCGGTGGTGCTGCAGGACCTGCTCGAGCACACGCACTGGGTGACCCGCCTCAAGGTGGCGCCCGAGGCGGCGGCCGGTTCGGCCGACAGCGAACGCGCCCAGGGACTTGCCCTGGCGGACAAGCTGGCGATGTCGTCGCTGACCCGCGCCTGGATGCTGCTGATGAAGGGATTGCAGGAGACATTGACCGCGCCTTCGCCGCTGCGCGCGGCCGAAATGGCGCTGATCCGGCTCTGCTACGTGGCCGACCTGCCGGCGCCCAGCGACCTCGTCAAGGCGCTGCAGAACGGCACGGCGCCCGCCGCGATGGCCACCGCTCCCACCGCGTCGCCGCCTCGCGGTGGCGGTGGAGGCGCCTCTGCCCGTCTGGCGACCCAGCCGATGACGGCTGCCGTGGCGCAACCGGCGGAAGCGCTGGCGACGCCCAAGAGTTTCACCGAGGTCGTGGCGCTGTTAGAGAGCAAGCGCGAAGCCCGCCTCGTGCATCATCTCATGCACCACGTTCACGAGGTGCGCTGCGAGCCCGGCCTGATCGAGTTCCGGCCCGAGCCGCAGGCGCCGATGGATCTAGCCTCCCGCCTGAGCGAGGCGCTGAGCCGTTGGACCGGCCGGCGCTGGATCGCCTCGGTCTCGTCCGACCCCGGCAAGCCCACCCTCACCACGCAAAAAACCACCAAGGCCGACGACCTGCGCAGCCAGGCCGAAAGCAACCCGATGGTGCAGGCCATCCTGAAGACATTCCCCGGCGCCAAGCTCGAGAGCGTACGGCGGCGCGGCGAGAGCGCCTCGCTGGTCGCCGGCCTCCACGGCCCCGCCGGCGAAGAACCGCCACCCGCCGAGGATTATCCGGCCGACGACATTCCCGAGAGCGATTTCTGATGTTCGATCAGTTAGCAATCCCAGCCCCGCCAACAACATACTAATGCCTGGGGCGCTGTGGGGGCGGCTGCTCGGGAAGCGCCGGAATTGATCGTGTAAAAGCCCGGGAAGTGCGATTTCGAAACGCTGTGTTTGTATGTGTTCAGGCAGTAACAGGATCGCTTGTGGAGACTCCATAGCCCATGTTCGACAAATTGAAGGATCTCGGCGGCATCATGCAGCAGGCGCAAGCCATGCAGCAGAAGGTCCAGGAGCTACAGGCCGAGCTTGAGAAGCTCGAGATCGTGGGTTCCTCGGGCGCCGGCCTGGTTAGGATCACGGTCAACGGCAAGAACGAGACGCGCCGCGTCGAGATCGACCTCTCCCTGTTGGCGCCCGCCGAGAAGGGCGTAGTCGAGGATCTGGTCGTGGCCGCTGCCAACGACGCCCGTGCCAAGGTCGAGCAGAACGTCGCCGAGAAGATGAAATCGATCACCGGCGGGTTTCCGCTGCCACCGGGCTTCAAGCTCTAAATGAACGGGGCGGAGATCGAGCGCCTGATCCAGCTTCTCGGCCGCCTGCCGGGGCTGGGTCCGCGGTCGGCGCGGCGTGTGGCGCTGCATCTCCTGAAGAGGCGCGAGGCGCTGATGCAGCCGCTCAGCACGGCGCTGGCCGACGCGGCGCTGGCGATCAAGCCCTGCACCAACTGCGGCAATCTCGACACCACCGACCCCTGCTCGATCTGCGCCGACCCCAAGCGCGACAACGGCCTGATCTGCGTCGTCGAGGATGTCGGCGACCTCTGGGCGATGGAGCGCGGCCGCATCTTCAGCGGCCGCTATCATGTTCTTGGCGGCACGCTGTCGGCGCTCGACGGCGTCGGGCCGGAGGAACTCAACATCGCGAGCCTGGTACGCCGGGTCGGCGCCGAAGGCGTGCGCGAGGTCATCGTCGCCACCAACGCCACGGTCGACGGCCAGACGACAGCTCACTATCTCGCCGAGCGGCTGGGCGAAGCCGGCGTGCCGCTAACGCGGCTGGCGCATGGCGTGCCGGTCGGCGGCGAACTCGGCTGGCTCGACGACGGCACGCTGGCCACCGCCTTCAAGGCGCGCCGCGCGCTCTAGCATGGAGCAGCTTGCCGCCATCGCCATTGCGCTGGGCGCCGGCTGGGCAAGCGGGCTCAATGCCTATGCCGCGGTGCTGGTGCTGGGCGGCGCCCAGCAACTTGGCCTGGTGACTCTGCCGCACGACCTGCAGGTGCTGGGTTCGCCCTGGGTCATGGGCGTGGCGGGGCTTCTGTTCGCGCTCAACTTCTTCGCCGACAAGATCCCCTACGTCGACAGCATCAACGACGCGCTTCACACCTTCGTGCGCATTCCGGCGGGCGCCCTGCTCGCCTACGGCGCCGCCGGACAGTTGAGTCCGGAGATCGGTGTGATCGCAGGCCTCCTGGGTGGCGCTCTGGCAGCGGGAACCCATGTCGCCAAGACCAGCACGCGCGCCCTGATCAACACCTCGCCCGAACCGTTCAGCAATATCGCGGCCTCGTTCGCCGCGGATTTCAGCGTGCTCGGCGGGTTGGCGCTGGCGATCAGCCATCCCATTGTTTTTTTGTGCGCTCTCGCTGCATTCGTCGCAGCGTTGATCTGGCTCCTGCCCAAACTGGTCCGATTGGCGATTTCCCCGTTTCGCCGATTGTTTGGCAGCCGACAAAAACCTTGACTTTGAAGGCTCGGAACGTCCTCACGCGTCAAACGGGCCGCTTTCATTCGCGGCGGGGCACGCTACACTCGCAGCCGTAACATCATGTTCATCCGCCAGAACATCCAGACCCTGCGATTCTTCCGCACCACGCCGGCGATGCGCTGTCCGTATCTGCCGCACCGGCTGGAGACCAAGCTCGTCACCGAGCTGAGCGGTCCGGACGCCATCACCCAGCACGACACGCTGACCGACGCCGGCTTCAGGCGGTCGCACCACTTCGTCTATAAACCCCTGTGCGACGGTTGCAGAGCGTGTGTGCCCGTGCGCATTCGCGTTCGCGATTTCGAGCCGAGCCGCGCACAACGTCGCATCCTCAAGCGCAATGAACATATCCACGCCGTGGAAACCCAGCCGCTCGCCACCGGCGAGCAGTACGCGCTGTTTTCGCGCTATGTGCTGGCACGCCACCACGACGGCGACATGGCCGACATGGATTTCGACGACTACCGCGCCATGGTCGAGGAAAGCCCCGTGGACACGGCGATCATCGAGTTCCGCGACGATTCAGACGAAGGCCGTCTGGTCGGCGCCTGCCTGGTCGACTGGCTGTCGAGCGGCGTTTCGGCGGTCTACAGCTACTTCGATCCCCAGAACCCGCGACGGGGCATCGGCACTTACATGATCCTGTGGCTGGCCGAGGCCGCGGCCCGGCGCGGCCTGCCCTATGTCTATCTCGGCTACTGGATCGCCGATTCGAGCAAGATGGCCTACAAGCGGGCGTTCCGGCCGCTGGAGTTCTTCGGCCCCGAGGGCTGGACGGAACTGCCTACGACGTAGGCATCCGGGCCGGTGGAGCGACTTGACGCACCCCCCAAGCCCGTCCCAAAAAGCCCAAACGCTAGCGTGCTTCTGCAGACCGCGTTATGATGGAAAGCCGCGACGGCGAGACGGGCGGGTTTCGACAACAATAACTCGCCTCAGGGGGTTGGATGCTCCTGCTGCTGTTGTTCGGTGCGGTCACTCGCAAGCATGTCTCGACGTTTGGTGTCCCTTTAAAAACCATCCCCTCGACAATCCGCACGATCGGCGTGACGCAAAGCATCCGCCGGCGCCGCTTCGCTTAATCGTGAATGCCGAAGACTAGCCGGGGAGCGTGATGTCACAGAGCGTACCAAGGTCCCTTACCACCAAGAGATGGCCGACCTATGCCGTCTGCATCGGGGCCGCCGTCGCCCTCGGCGCGGTCG
>CAMDQJ010000070.1 GCA_945905835.1 Asaia bogorensis | reverse complement strand
AGAACAAGCTCGCGGCCGGCTTCACCAATTCGGTGTCGTGGAACGGCGACAAGCAGAACACGCTGGTCCAGCTCATGACGCTGGCCATGCAGCACGGCATGGTCTGGGTCGGCCTCGGCCTGGCGCCGGGCTTCAACCACTCCAAGGGCTCGATCGACGATCTCAACCGTCTCGGCTCTTCGATCGGCGCGATGGCGCAGTCGAACGCCGACCAGGGCACCGACGGCACCCCGGCCAGCGACTTCCGCACCATGGCGGCGCTCGGCAAGCGCGTCGCCGAGGCGGCAGTGCGCTGGCAGGGGCAGCCGCTGGCGAAAGCTGCCTAGTTCTTCTTGCTGATGTTCCAGACCACAGGCACCGGTCCGGCCAGCCAGCCTTCCAACCTGTCCTTGCGATAGGCGCCAAAGGCCTTGTACTGGCCGACCGGTGCGTAGATGGCCTCGCCGATCACGCGGTCGGAGATGGCGAAACCCAGTTCCTTCTGCTTGGCCGGATCGCTCTCGCGGATGAAGGCGAGGCGGAGCTTTTCCATCTCGGGATCGCACGGCCAGCCGAACCACGCCTTGTCGCACGAACCGGCGGCATAGGTGTTGGTGCCGGGATTGTCGGAGTCCAGAGTGATGTTGGTAGTGAAGAAGATGTTCCAGCCGCCCTGCGCCGGCGCCTCCTTGCGGGTGCGCCGCGACACCACGGTCTGCCAGTCCATCGACATCAGGTCGACCTTGAAGCCGGCGCGCTCGAGCTGCTGCTTGGCCACCGGCTGCACCTGGTTGGACGACGCGAGGTCGGTCTGATGCATCATGACCACCGGCGTGCCGTCGTAGCCCGCCTCCTTTAAGAGCGCGCGCGCCTTCTCGAGGTCGGGCTTGATCAGCAGGTCGCCGTAGGTCTTGCCGTAGGTCGTGCCGCAGATGAACGGCGCGTTGCACACGGTGAAGATCGCCGGATCGCCGACTTGGGCGCGCATGATATCCTCCTGCGCCAGGGCATAGAGCGCTGCCTGGCGGGCCTTCACGTTGTTGAAGGGCGGATGCAGATGGTTCATGCGCATGACGATCTGGCTGCCCAGCGCGTTCCAGCCGAAGATGGTGACGTTCTTGTCGGCCCTGAGAGTGGGGAAGAGATCGGGCGGCGGCGATTCGATGAGATCGATCTCGCCCGCCAGCAGCGCGTTGACCGCGGTACTGGGGTCGGGAATGGCCAGCCACTCGACGCGGTCGACCTTGGCCACCTTGCCGCCGGCCAGCATCGAGGGCGGCTCGGCGCGCGGCTTGTACTTCGGGTTCTTGATGTAGACGATCTTCTCGCCGGCCTTCCATTCGTCCTTCTTGAAGATGAACGGGCCGGAGCCGATGTAGTCGTCGATCTGCTTGTTGGGATCGGTCTCGGCCACCCGCTTGGGCATCATGAAGGCGACGTTGGACGAGACCTTGCCCAGGGCGTCGAGGACGAGGCCGAACGGCTCCTTGAGCACGATCGCGAAGGTCTTGGCGTCGACCGGCTTCAGCTCGGCGGTGACCTTGAGCAGGAGCTGGCCATAGGCGTCGCGGGCGCCCCAGCGCTTGATCGAGGCGATGCAGTCCTCCGAGGTCACCGGCGTGCCGTCGCTCCATTCCAGCCCGTCGCGCAGCGTGATGGTCCAGGTGAGCTTGTCGTCGGAGACGGCGTACTTCTCGGCCATCTGCGGCTGGATCTTGAGGTCGGCGTCCTTGGCGAACAGCACGTCGTAGATCATGTAGCCGTGGTTGCGGGTGATCAGCGCCGTGGTCCAGATCGGGTCGAGGATCTTGATGTCGGCGTGGGAGACCATGCGCAGCGTCGTCTGGGCCATTGCCGGCGCTGCCAGCGAAGCCCACATCACCCCTGCGAGCGCGATGCTCTTGCGCAAACCGATCATGGATAGTCCTTTCCCTTGTACTTTCCGGATGTTGTGTGAGGATTGAAGCAATGTCGATGCCGACCCTCTTCGTTTCCCATGGCCCGCCGACCCTTATCCTCGAGGATCTGCCGGCGCGTGCCTTCCTAGCCAGCCTGGGCCAGCAAGTTCCGCGCCCCAAGGCGATCGTCGCTGTTTCGGCGCACTGGAATACCGACAAGCCCGCCGTCTCGACCGCCGCCCGGCCCGATACCGTGCACGATTTCTACGGCTTTCCCGACGCGTTCTACCGCCTGCACTACGCCGCGCCCGGCGCGCCCGAACTGGCGGAGCGGGTGGCGGAACTGACTGGCGCCGTGCGCGTTCCGGGGCAGGGGCTCGACCACGGCGCCTGGGTGCCGGCCATGCTGGGCTGGCCCGAGGCCGATATCCCGATCTTCCAGCTCTCGGTCCAACCGCACCAGAGTCCCGCGCATCACATCGCGCTCGGCCGCAAATTGGCATCGCTGCGTGCCCAGGTTTCGACCATGCGGGCCGCGCCGAATTCCTTGAACATGGGCGCCGCGTCGGTGGCATGCTTGAGGTAAATCTCCTTCTTCGACGCCGGTAAGGCCAGAACAAATCCCTCGACGTAGGTCATGGCGCTTCCTCCCTTGTTGACGTGATGAGTTGATATCAACATATTATGACGTGTCAAAGGCGGTCATGGTTCCTTACGAAACCACCAGTCATGTGCGCGATCACTGCCTGTGCCTGTATGCGCAGCGCACGGCGCGTGCCTTGGCGCGCCGCTTCGACGAGGCCCTGCGGTCGCTTGATCTGACCAATGGGCAGTTCTCGCTGATGATGTCGCTCAACCGGCCGGAGCCGGCCGGCATGGCCTCGGTCGTGGAGCTGCTCGGCATGGATCGCACCACGCTGACGGCGGCGCTAAAGCCGCTGGAGCGGCGCGGGCTTGTCGAAGCGGTGGCGAATGCCAGGGACAAGCGCAGTCGGCTCTTGAAGCTGACGCGCGGTGGACGTTCGCTCTTGAAAAAGGCCGTTCCCGTCTGGCGCCGGACGCATGCCGGCCTCGACCGCCTGCTCGCCGGGCACGATCCCGGCGACCTGCGAACGGCGCTGCGCAGATTGTCTTGAGGAAGAGCTAGGCGGCTTTCGCCAGCGAGACGCCCTTGTCCTTGAAGAGCTGCTCGAGCTCGCCCGACTCGTACATCTCGCGGACGATGTCGCAGCCGCCGACGAACTCACCCTTCACATAGAGCTGGGGGATGGTCGGCCACTGGCTGAATTCCTTGACGCCCTGGCGCAGCTCCGGGTCGACGAGGATATTGATGCCGTGGAACTTGACGCCAAGCTCGCTCAGCGCGTCGACGACGGCGGCCGAGAAGCCGCACTGGGGGAACACCGGGGTGCCCTTCATGAACAGCAGCACGTCGTTCTTGCCGATTTCGTCGCGGATGCGGTCGAACACCTGTTCGCTCATGTCGATCTCCTGAACCAGTCCGGGGCGCCAATAGCCGGGCGCGGGGTATGCCTCAATATAGGGCGATCAGGGCTTTTGCGCCATGGTGGTGAGCTTGAGGGCGTGCAAAACACCGCCCATGCGACCGCCCAGCGCGCCATAGACCATCTGGTGCTGCTGGATCTTGGTTTTGCCGGCAAAGGCCGGCGAAACGACCGTCGCCGCCCAATGGTCGCCGTCCCCGGCGAGGTCCTGCATCTCGACCTCGGCGCCGGGAATGCCGGCCTTAATAAGCTGGATGATGTCGTCTGCTGCCATCGGCATTTGCTTGAATTCCCTGCTCAATCCGTCGCGTTCATATAGGCCGGCAGCCAGGCTTCGTGGGCCGCCTTGATCTCGGCCAGCGGTAGCGCAAACAGCCCGCTTACCGTCAAAGCCGCACCGCTCGAATAGCCGATCCGCACCGCCGGCACACCAGCTGCCTTGGCAGCGGCAACCAGTTCGTCGCCGGATCCTGACGCGACGAGATAGCGGGCTTGATCCTCGCCATACAAAAACGCGTGCGAAGGAGTGCCGGTTCCGGCCGGCAGCGCGATCTCCGCGCCCGTCCCGCCGGCGATGCACATCTCGGCCAGGGCGACGATGAGGCCACCGTCGGACAGGTCGTGGCAGGCATCGACGCAGCCGGCCGCGATCTGGCTGCGCACGAAATCGCCGTTGCGCCGCTCGACCGCGAGATCGACCGGCGGCGGTGCGCCTTCTTCGCGGCCGCAGGCTTCGCGCAGATAGAGCGACTGGCCGAGCCAGCCCTTGGTCTCGCCGATCAGCACGATTGCGAGGCCGCCGGTGGTGAGACGCGAGCCGACCGCCTTGGCGACATCGGCGATGACGCCGACGGCGCCGATGGTCGGTGTCGGCAGGATCGGCCGGCCCTCGGTCTCGTTGTAGAGCGAGACGTTTCCCGACACGACGGGAAAGTCGAGCGCCGTGCAGGCCTCGGCCATGCCCATGATGGCGCCGGCGAACTGGCCCATGATCTCGGGCTTGGTCGGGTTGCCGAAGTTCATGTTGTCGGTGACGGCGAGCGGCAGCGCGCCGGTCGCGGTGATGTTGCGCCACGCCTCGGCCACGGCCTGGCGGCCGCCCGTCTCGGGATGGGCCTGCACATAGCGCGGTGTGCAGTCCGAGGTCATGGCGAGGCCCTTGCTGCTGCCTGCTATGCGCACGAGGGCGGCGTCGCCGTCCTGCGGGCAAATGGCGGTGTTGCCGAGGATGCGATGATCGTACTGGTGCCAGATCCACGCCTTGCTCGCGAGGTCGGGGCACGACATCAGCGCCAGCAGCGAGGCCTTCCAGTCCTTGGGCACGGGCACCTTCGACGCGTCGAGCGTCGCGGGCAGCGGCGTCAGCGTCCACGGCCGCTCGTACATCGGCGCTTCGGTGACCAGCGGCGGGATGGGGATGTTGCCGACAATATCGCCGTGCCAACTCAGCACCATGCGTTCGGTATCGGTCAGCTTGCCGATGACGGCAAAGTCGAGCTCCCACTTCTCGAAGATCTTGCGCGCCTGCTCCTCGCGGCCGGGCTTCAGCACGATCAGCATGCGCTCCTGGCTTTCCGACAGCATGAGCTCATAGGGGTTCATGCCTGATTCGCGCATCGGCACCTTGTCGAGCTCGACGATCACGCCCAGCCCGCCCTTGGCCGCCATCTCGAAAGCGGAAGAGGTGAGACCTGCCGCGCCCATGTCCTGGATGGCCACGATCGCATCGGTCGCCATCAGCTCGAGGCAGGCCTCGAGTAGCAGCTTTTCGACGAAGGGATCGCCCACCTGCACGGTCGGGCGCTTGCTCTCAGAATCTTCGTTGAACTCGGTCGAGGACATGGTGGCGCCGTGAATGCCGTCGCGGCCGGTCTTGGAGCCGACATAGACCACCGGATTGCCGAGGCCTGCCGCTGCTGCGTAGAAAATCCTGTCGGTCGCTGCGATGCCTACGGTCATGGCGTTGACCAGGATGTTGCCGTTGTAGGAGGCGTGGAAGTTGGTCTCGCCACCCACCGTCGGAATGCCCATGCAGTTGCCGTAGCCGCCGATGCCGGCCACCACGCCCGACACGAGATGCCGCGTCTTGGGATGCTTGGGGTCGCCGAAGCGCAGCGCGTTGAGGTTCGCCACCGGCCGCGCGCCCATGGTGAAGACGTCGCGCATGATGCCGCCCACGCCCGTCGCCGCGCCCTGGTAAGGCTCGATGTAGGAGGGGTGGTTGTGGCTCTCCATCTTGAAGATGGCGGCCTGGCCGTCGCCGATGTCGATGACGCCGGCATTCTCGCCCGGCCCCTGGATCACCCAGGGCGCCTTGGTCGGCAGCTTCTTCAGCCAGACCTTCGAGGACTTGTAGGAGCAGTGCTCGCTCCACATCGCCGAAAAGATGCCGAGTTCGACCATGGTCGGCGTGCGGCCCATGATCTTGAGCAGGCGCTCGTACTCGTCCGGCGCCAGGCCGTGCTCGGCCACGACCTGTGGCGTGATTGTGGGCTCGTTGGGCAGCTTGACCGGCGGATTCGTTTCAGCGGCGATGGTCACGAAAGCGACTCCACCAGGCCCTCGAACAGCGCCTTGCCGTCGGTGCCGCCGAACAGCGGCTCGACGGCATTTTCCGGATGCGGCATCAGGCCCATCACGGTCTTGGTCTCGTTGAAGACGCCGGCGATGTTGCGGATCGAGCCGTTGGGATTGCCAGTGCCGTCCACGGTGCCGTCGGGCGCGCAGTAGCGGAACGCCACCTGCCCTCGGTCCTCGATGCGCTTCAGCGTGTCGTCATCGGCGAAGTAGTTACCCTCGGCATGCGCCACCGGGACCTTGATGACCTGGCCCGCCTGATAGCGGTTGGTGAAGAGGCTCTGGCTGGTCTCGACCTTGAGATGCACGTCGGAGCAGACGAACTTCAGATGCGCGTTGCGCATCAGCACGCCCGGCAGCAGGCCCGCTTCGGTCACGATCTGGAAGCCGTTGCAGATCGCCAGCACCGGCACGCCCTGGGCGGCGCGGCGTTTCACTTCGGCCATCACCGGCGACTGCGCCGCCATGGCGCCGCAGCGCAGATAGTCGCCGTAGGAGAAGCCGCCCGGCACCACGACCAGGTCGGTCTTTTCGAAATCGCCGTCGCCGTGCCAGACCATGGCGGGCTTGCGGCCGGTGACCAGCTCGATGGCCTGGGCCACGTCGCCTTCCCGGTTGGAGCCGGGAAATACCAGAACCGCCGCCTTCATCAGCCGACCAGCTCGATCGAGTAGTTCTCGATCACGGTGTTGGCCAGGAGCTTGCGGCACATCTCGTCGAGGCGGGCCTTGGCCTTGGTCTTGTCGGTCTCGGCGATCTCGAGCTCGATGTATTTGCCCTGGCGGACGTCGCCTACTTCGTGGAAGCCCAGGCGGTTGAGGGAATGTCCGATGGCCTTGCCCTGGGGGTCGAGTACGCCGTTCTTGAGGGTTACGTGAACTCTGGCTTTCATCTGGCCTCTTATTGCAACGTTGTTGGCCCGCGCACGTCGCCCGGCCCCTGGTCGATCAGAATGCCGAGCCGCCGCGCCACTTCCTGGTAGGCTTCCTCGACCTTGCCGAGGTCGCGACGGAAACGGTCCTTGTCCATCTTCTCATTGGTCCTGAGATCCCACAGCCGGCAGGAGTCCGGGCTGATCTCGTCGGCAAGCACGATGCGGACCATCTCGTCTTCATATAGGCGGCCGAACTCGATCTTGAAGTCGATCAGCTTGATGCCGCAACCGAGGAAGAGACCGAAGAGGAAGTCGTTGACGCGCAGAGTGAGCGCCACGATGTCGTCGAGGTCCTGGGGCGAGGCCCAGCCGAAGGCGGTGATGTGCTCCTCGGTCACCATCGGATTGCCGAGCGCGTCGTTCTTGTGGAAGAACTCCATGATCGAGCGCGGCAGTTGCGTTCCTTCCTCGACGCCGAAGCGCTTGGCGAAGGAGCCGGCGGCGACGTTGCGCACCACGATCTCGAGCGGGATGATTTCGAGCTGGCGGATCAGCTGCTCGCGCATATTCAGCCGGCGGATGAAATGGGTCGGCACGCCGATCTCGCCGAGCTTGGTCATCAGGAACTCGGAGATGCGGTTGTTGATCACGCCCTTGCCGGTGATCGTGCCCTTCTTCTGGTTGTTGTTGGCGGTCGCATCGTCCTTGAAGTACTGGACGATCGTGCCGGGTTCGGGACCCTCGAACAGGGTCTTGGCCTTGCCCTCGAAAATGCGGCGGCGGCGGGACATCTGGAATACTCCTGCTCGGGCCTATAATCCGCCCGCCGCTCGGGCGGAATATGGCCGAGTTCCCATGCGCCGGTACTGGGGAAAAATCCATTGAAAAATATGACAGTGGCGTCATATTGAACCCCGATCGGAGGGCCCCAATGGCCGACCAAATCACTTACGACCGGGCCTATGACGCCGTCGGCCCAAGCGATTTTGCCGCCATGCTGGAGGTGCCGCGCTATGGCCGGCGGACCGACGCCTTCGACAAGATCATTTCGGCGACCCACGACCATTTCTGGGACCCGCTCGACAAGAGCTACATCGACTTCGACGCGCCGTTCGACATGACCAAGGTGCCGATCATGCCGCTCGAGATCACGATCGAACTCAGGAGCGCGGTCGCCGACCGGCTGGACGACGGCCAGAAGATCCAGCTCGTCAACGACGTCAATCACTGGTCGATCTCCAACCTGCTGCATGGCGAGCAGGGGGCACTCTCGCTGTCGGCCAGCCTCTGCCACATCCTGGTCGATCCCGGCGCGCAGGAATACGCCGCCAACCAGGCGCGCGAGGAGGCCCGCCATGTCACCGGCTTCACCCGCTACATCGCCAAGCGCTGGGGAGCACCGCTGCCGGTCGGCAAGACCATCGCCACGGTGCTGGGCGATCTCGTGAGCACGCCCGAGGTCTACAAGAAGATCGTCGGCATGCAGATGCTGATCGAGGGCCTGGCGATGGGCTCCTTCGCCACCTACAACGCCAAGACCAACGATCCCGTGCTGCGCCGCCTGGTTCAGCTCGTGATGAGCGACGAGGCGTTCCACCATCGCTTCGGGCGCATCTGGGCCAGCCGCACCATCCGCCACCTGAGCGAGGAAGAGCACCGCGAGGTCGAGGACTGGTCGGCGCAGCTCTTCCAGATGCTGCTGTTCAACCTGATCAACACCGAGCAGAAGCAGGTGATCTACGCCAAGTACGGGCTCGACTGGCAGTGGGTGCGCGATGCCATCCGCGAAGTCTTCACCGACGACGACCGCCGCGAACAGCTCAAGGACAGCACCAATATCTTCCGCGTGCTGATCAAGACGCTGCTGCATGCCGGCATCATCACCTCGCGCACCGCGCCGCTTTACGCCGTGTGGGTCGACATGAAGGAGCTCGAGGCCGAGGGTGAGGGCATCCCGGGCGACATCGTCGCCGAGGAGATGCTGGTCGTCCTGCGCGAGATCAACGCCAAGCGCCGGCGGATCGCCTCGAAGGACGGCGCGCTGGCGGCGGCGAGTTAGGGTTTCCGCGCCAGCACGAAGGCCGACAGGCCGGCGATGCGGTTGATTGGAAAGAACGGCAGTTCGATCCAACACGCCGCCGTCAGCAGGCCGTTCACGACAGCGCCGTGCTTCTTGAGGCTGCTCTTGGGCGCGGTGTCGCCGCGGCTGGCCAGGCGCACCGCCGCGGCCAGCGGAAATATGAAGCCGAAATAGTAGGCGCCGAGCACGATCGAAAGGCCCGAGTCGCGCAGCACGGTCTCAATTTCGGTCAGCCGGTAACGGCGCTTGTGCTCCAGGAAGACGTCGTGGCCGCTCCACAGGAACTGGAAGGCCGGCACCGTCACCAGGAAATGCGCGCCGCCCGGCACCTTGTCGGCGTAGTGTCGGATCAGTGCGCGGTCATCGTCGACATGCTCGAGCACGTCCATCATCAGCACGAGGTCGCAGTCGGTCCGTCCGCAGTCGCGGCGGTAGAGCACCGGCTTACCGGCGACCGTCTCGTCGTATTCGCGGGCGTAGTTGGGGTCGACGCAGAGCGCGCTCTGGGCGCCGCCGCCCGCCAGCAAGTGACGGGAGAAGAAGCCCGAGCCCGCGCCGACATCGAGCACGCGGCGCGGCACCAATGCGCTCACCGCGCTGCGCAGCGCGCCTGCCTTGGAACGATAGTACCAGTGCGCGCCGATGTCGGCGCCCAGGATGTCCTCTTCCTTGAGGTCCATCAGTCGGCTGGTGGCTTCGGCGCCCCATCCTCGTAGACGCCCTCGACGACGTAGATCGGCCGGCCCTTCACCTCGAGGAACAGCCGGCCGAGATACTCGCCGATAATGCCGAGCGACAGCAGCTGGATGCCGCCCAGCAGCAGGACGGCGATCAGCAGCGAGGCGTAGCCCGGTGTGTCGATGCCGAACAGCAGCACGCGCGTGACGATCAACAGCGCGTAGAGAAAGGCGATGGCGGCGATCGCCACGCCGACATAGAACCAGGCGCGCAGCGGTGTGGTCGAGAAGCTCACCACCCCGTCGAGCGCGAAGTTCCACAGCCGCCACAGGTTGAACTTGGTGTTGCCCAGGCTGCGCGCCGGCCGTTCGTAGGGCACCCCGATCGAGTTGAATCCGACCCAGGCGAACAGGCCTTTCATGAAGCGGTTGCGCTCGGGCAACTGGCGCAGCACCTCGACAGCGCGGCGGTCGACCAGCCGGAAGTCGCCGGCATTGGCCGGAATGCGCACCGGCGAGAGGGCGTTGAAGATGCGGTAGAACCAGCCGGCCGAGACCCGCTTGGTGGCGGTGTCGGTGACGCGCAGGGTGCGCACGCCATAGACCACGTCGTAGCCCTCGCGCCACTTCTCGATGAAGGGCGCGATCAACTCCGGCGGATCCTGCAGGTCGATGTCCATCGGGATCAGCACGTCGCCGCGGGCATTGTCGATGCCGGCGGTCAGCGCCTCCTCCTTGCCGAAGTTGCGCGACAGGTTGACGATGCGCAGCCGCTTGTCGCGCTCGCCATGGTCGAGCAGGTGGATCAGCGTGTCGTCGCGCGAGCCGTCGTTCACGAAGACGATCTCGAAGCGGAAGGCGGCGGCCTCCAGCACGCCGATCGTGCTGTCGATGAACAGGTCGACCGATTCCTCCTCGTTGAACACCGGCACGACCAGCGACAGCAGCGGATCGGCCGGCCGCCGCGCGCGCTGGCCGGCAAGCTGGCGCTGCACGGCCAGCGACGGCGCTCCGTTCGTTATCGGCAATTGCACGAGCGGCTGATCGAGCGGCTGATCGGGCACGCGTTCTAGCCCATCGCCTCGACGCTGCCGTCGAGCGCCATGATGCCGGTATGGACGGCAAGCTTGGGCTGACGCTTGTTGACGGCGGCGCGGAAGGCGCGCAGCGCCTCGAGATGGTTGGCGGTCTCGTGGGCCTTGTCGTTCTTCACCCTGTCGCCGTAGGCCACGGCGGCGGCACCGCAGTCGCGGTGCGTCAGGCCGACCACGCGCTTGATGGCGTGCAGGTCGATGGTGATGGCGAGATTCTCCCAGAAGGTCTGTTGCCAGTCGGCGAACTTGGGCGAGACGACGCCGATCGGGCCGCCGGCGACGACGAAGTGGCTATAGAGGTCCTTATAGCCCCGTCCCGCCATATAGGCCCAGCTGCCCGTCGCGACTCGCGGATCGATGCAGTTGACCAGCATCGCCTCATAGTTGCCGCCGGCCGCGAGCGCGGGGAAGGCCGCGATCATGGCGCCGGTAATGCCGAAGCCGAGAACGCCGCGGCGGGAGAAGCTCGGCCCGGAGGCGGTCGGCATGCAGCCGTGGTGGAGATGCTGTTTCATTGGAAGACTACATTTCCTGTTTGCGCGAGACCGCCTGTGGAGCTGGCGATCCAGGTCGTCACCGTGCCGTCGGCCTCGCGCCGGCCGTGCACGGAGAAGGGGGAGCCGGCATAGACCGGCGAGAGGGCTCGGAACTCGAAGCTTCTGGGCTTGCGATCAGGATTGGAGCGGCGCGCCAGCTCGATCTGCACCATGCCCAGCAACGGGCCGTGCACGATCAGGCCGGGATAGCCTTCGGCGCCGGTGACGTAGGGGAAGTCGTAGTGGATGCGATGGCCATTGAAGGTGAGCGCCGAGAAGCGGAACAGCAGCACCGGATCAGCCTCGATCTTTTTCGACCAGGTGGCGTCGGTCGGCGCCGGCTTGGGCTCGCGCTGCGTCTCGCCGAGCTTGGCGGCCTCGCGATAGACGATGTCGTGCTCCTCGAAGAAGGAATGCCCGGCCGAGCCCGACACGGCATGGCGCACCGTCACGAACACCATCGGGCCCGTCGAGCCGCTCTTGGGCTCGACCGACTTGATCTCGGATTTCTTGGTGATGGAGTCGCCGACCTTGAGGGGTCCGCCGTCGAAGGTGAAGCGGCTGCCCGCCCACATGCGGCGCGGCAGCGGCACCGGCGGCAGGAAGTCACCTCGCTCGGCATGGCCGTCAGGCCCGATCTTGGATTGCGGCGCGGTATCGAGGAAATAGAGCCAGTGCCAGAGGGGCGGCAAAGGGTCGCCCATCCGGGGATCGGGATCGTTTTCGTCGAAAGTGGCGGTGAGTGCGCGCACCGGAAAGGGCGCCGCGAAATCCTCTACGGTCTGCGTCCTGCCGACCCACTCGCGCAGCCTGTCCAACGACATATTTTCCCATAACCTCTGTCGGCGCCGACTTTGCCACCGCCCTCCTCAAATGGAAAGAGCACGGGGTGGAAAGAGTGCGGCAGGATGGCTATATACCGGCGCGACGCCTAAGCACCTGGGAGCCCCTGTATGACGACGTTCGACGAACGCGAAAAGGCCTTCGAAAAAAAGTTCGGCCAGGACCAGGAACTCCAATTCAAGGTCAATGCCCGTAAGAACAAGCTCCTGGGCCTGTGGGCCGCCGGCCTGCTCGGCAAGTCGGGCGCCGCGGCCGAAGCCTACGCCAAGGAAGTGGTGGTGTCGGACTTCGAGAAGCCGGGCGATGACGACGTCATTGGCAAGGTGGTCGGCGATCTCGTCGCTGCCGGCAAGGCGATGGACGCCACCGCCGTGCGCAAGCAGTCGAATGCGCTTATGGCCGAGGCCAAGAAGCAGTTGATGGCCGAGTAGCTCCTAGCCGAACACCCGCTTGAAGATCGTGTCGACCTGTTTGGTGTGGTAGCTCATGTCGAACAGGGCGGCGAGCTCGTCGTCGGCCATGAACTCGCGGATTTCCTTGTCGGCGCGGCAGAGCGCCAGCAGCGAGGCATTGCCGCGCCAGGCCTCCATGGCGTTGCGCTGGACGGCGGCATAGGAGGCCTCGCGGCTCATGCCCTTTTGCGTCAGCGCCAGCAGGATGCGCTGCGAAAAGACGAGGCCGCCCAGCGAATCGAGATTGGCTTTCATGCGGTCGGCATAGACCACGAGCTGCTCGACGACGCCTGCCATGCGGTTCAGCGCGAAGTCGAGGGTGCCGGTGGCGTCCGGCGCGATGAAGCGCTCGACCGAGGAGTGCGAGATGTCGCGCTCGTGCCACAGGGTCACGTTCTCCAGCGCCGGCATCACGGCGCCGCGCACCAGCCGGGCGAGGCCGGTGACGTTCTCGGTCAGCACCGGGTTGCGCTTGTGCGGCATCGACGAGGAGCCCTTCTGGCCCTCGGAGAAGAATTCCTCCGCCTCGCGCACTTCGGTGCGTTGCAGATGGCGGATCTCGGTCGCCAGATTCTCGATCGACGAGGCGACCACGGCGAGCGCGGCAAAGAACGCCGCGTGCCGGTCGCGCGGGATCACCTGGGTCGATACCGGCTCGGGGGCGAGTCCCAGTTTCTTGGCGACATACTCCTCGATGCGTGGATCGACATTGGCAAAGGTGCCGACCGGACCGGAGATGGCGCAGGTCGCGATTTCGGCGCGCGCCGCCACCAGGCGCGCGCGGTTGCGCGTGAAGGCTGCGTAGTGGCCGGCCAGTTTCACGCCGAAGGTCGTGGGCTCGGCGTGGATGGCATGGCTGCGGCCGATGGTGAGTGTGTCCTTGTGCTCCAGTGCGCGCTTCTTCAGCGCGGCCAGAAGCTTGTCGGTGTCGGCCAGCAGGATGTCGGCGGCCTGCGTGAGCTGGACGGCGAAGGTGGTGTCCAGAACGTCGGACGAGGTCAGCCCCTGATGCACGAAGCGCGATTCCGGCCCGATGAATTCGCCGAGCCAGGTCGTGAAGGCGATGATGTCGTGCTTGGTCACGCGCTCTATGGCGTCGATCTTCTCGATCTCGGCATCGGGGTTGGCCTTGAGCGCCGCCATCGCCTTGGCGCCGCCGTCCCGGATCGCCTTGGCCGAGGCCTTGGGGATGATGTCCAGTTCTGCCATGGCATCGCAGGCGTGCGCCTCGATCTCGGTCCAGATGCGGAAGCGGTTGGCCGGCGCCCAAATGGCCGCCATCTGCGGCCGCGAATAGCGGGGGATCATGTCCGGGCTTTTAGCCCCGGAAGCGCCGTCGCGCCATGTTAAGAAGTGTCCCATCATGAAGCCGCTTTCCGAGTGCCCCCGGGCGACGCTCGCCGCCATCAAGGGCGTGCTGACCGATATCGACGAGACCGTCTCGACCGAGGGCACGCTTACTGCCGAAGCCTATGGTGCGCTCGAAGCGCTGAAAAGCGGCGGGTTTCTGGTGATTCCGGTGACCGGCCGGCCAGCCGGCTGGTGCGACCACATCGCGCGCTTCTGGCCCGTCGACGCCGTCGTCGGCGAGAACGGCGCTTTCTGGATGTGGATGGATGGCAAGCTCAAGACGCGCTTCATCCAGTCCGACGCCGAACGAGCCGAGGGTCGGCGCCGGCTGGAAGCCGTGCGGACCGAGGTGCTGGCAGCCGTGCCGGGCGCCGCCATCGCCTCCGACCAGGCCTATCGCGAGGCAGATCTTGCCGTCGATTTCCGCGAGGACGTGCCTGCACTGCTGCAGGCCGATATCGAGCGCATTGTAAAAATCTTCGAGAAGCACGGTGCCCACGCCAAGGTGAGCTCGATCCACGTCAACGGCTGGTTCGGCGACTACGACAAGCTCACCACCAGCAAGGCGATGATGGCCGAGCTGTTCGGCGTCGATCTCGACAAGGACCGCGGCGCTTACGTCTTCGTGGGGGACTCGCCCAACGACGCGCCGATGTTCGGTTATTTCCCCAATGCCGTGGGCGTGGCCAACGTCCGCGACTTCCCAAAGATGGAACGTCTCCCGCCTTGGATCACGGCGGCGCGCTCCGGCGCCGGCTTCGCCGAGTTGGCGCGGATGCTTATCGCGGCGAAGGGTTAGCGACCGTCAGGACGCCGAAATGCGTCAGGCTGTCGGCCTGGCTCCAGACGCCGATGGCGCCGGGCTGTGGCAGGCCGCGGTCGGTGGTGGTGAAAAGCGGCGCGCCATCGAGCGACACTTCGAATTTGTCGGCGACCAGCTTGACGCCCAGCACCTGCCATTGTCCGGCCTTGACCGGCGCTTCCTTGCCCCCGAGCTGGCCGCGCCGCCCGTTCTGCACGCGGTAGAACTTCACCGATCCGTCGAGCGCGCTTGCCCGCACGACGTAGTAGTTGGCGGCATCCTGCGCCCGCAGCACCAGGCCCGCGACGCGCTCGCGCGTGCCCGACACGATCCTGAACCGCAGCGTTGCCTCGATGTCGCGCGTCACGGCGCCCGGCAGCATGCAGAGCGGGAAGCGCAGATCGGTGGCGTCGTTGGCGGTCTCGACCAGCACCCAGCCGCCCGGCCCGTCCGGATCGGCGATGCCCTGCCAGGCCTGCGGCCGGCCGATCCCGGTCATGCCCTGCACGCAGCCAACGCGGCCATCGGGCGTCACCAGCGAAATCGCGGTCTGGGCCGGTGCGGGCGTGGCCATCAGCGTCAGCAGTGCCACTGCGATAGCGGCCAAGCTTGACCGCCTGCGACGGACGGAGGAGTTTAGCCGCCGATCCGTTCCAGACGGACTTTCGAGGGGGGAATTCATGCGTCTTTGTACCATCCAGAGCGGCGGCAAGGCCGCCGTCGGCGTCAAAATCGGCGACAAGATCATCGATCTTTCCAAGCAGATGCCGCGCGGGCCGAAATCCGTGGTCGAGATCCTGGCCGGCGGTAAGAAGCTCCAGGCCGCCGTCGCCAAGGCCTGCGCCAAGCCCAAGGCCGGCGCCACCGTGTCGGCGAAGTCGGCCAAGTACCTGTCGCCGATCCCCAATCCCGGCAAGATCCTCTGCATCGGCCTCAACTACCGCAAGCATGCTGAGGAGACCGGCGCTCAGATCCCGACCTATCCGGTCGTTTTCACCCGCTTCAGCAACACGCTGGTACCGCACAACGGCAAGATGCTGTCGACCACCCACTCCGAGCAATACGACTGGGAAGCCGAGCTCACCATCGTGATCGGCAAGAAGTGCCGCAACGTGCCAAAGGACAAGGCGCTATCGGTGATCGCGGGCTATGCCTGCTTCAACGACGGCTCGATCCGCGACTGGCAGCGCAAGTCTGGCGGCCAGTTTACGCTCGGCAAGAACTTCGACGGCACTGGCGGCTTCGGCCCGGATATCGTTACGGCCGACGAGCTCCCCAAGGGCGCCGCGCCGCTGCGCATCATGACGCGCGTCAACGGTGTCACCATGCAGGACAGCAGCACCGACGACCTGATCTTCGACGTGCCGACGCTGGTGCACGAGCTCAGCAAGGTCATGACCCTCGATCCGGGCGACATCATCATCACCGGCACGCCCTCGGGTGTCGCCATGGCGCGCAACCCGCAGCCCTGGCTGAAGCCGGGCGACGTTTGCGAAGTCGAGATCGAGAAGATCGGCATCCTGCGCAACGTCATCGTGCAGGGGCCGTAGCCTTTAGCGGCGCGGCAGCTTATCCAGCCCGCCCAACATCAGACGCGTCGCGAATTCGGTGGCCCCTGCGGGGTCCACCGGGTCGCGCGCGACCATGACCATCGACATTTCGAAGGCCACGCCGGCCAGCGACGCCGACAGGAACGACACGTCGACATTGGGCAGCACGCCGGCGGCGATGGCGGCGCGGATGTCCTCGTTCAGCGCCTGCGCCAACGCCCGCACGTCGGGCTTGTCGAGCAGCGTGCGCACGGCGGTGAAGGTCTTGCGCGCCAGCGCCAGCAGTTCGGAGTCTTCGACCAGGAAGTTGAAGTAGACGGCGTAGTGCTGGCGGAAAAATTCCTCGGCGGTGGTGGCCTTGGCGCGGCCCTGGCGGTGGCGTTTCAAAAGCTCGCCAGTCAGTTCGCCGACCACGGCTTCGAAGATCTCGTCCTTGTCCTTGAAGTAATTGTAGAACGTGCCCGAGGCGAGATCGGTGCGGCGCACGATGTCGCGCACGCCGGTGGCGCCGTAGCCCATCTCGGCGAACACCACGCGCGCGGCCTTGAGCAGCGCGGCGCGGTTCTCCGCCTTGTTCTGCTCGCGCCGGCCCGAGCGTTCGCCGCCCTGCTGGCTGGTCTGTTGTTCGCTCACCGTTAGCGCCCCAGTTGCGAGAGTTCGTGGCGCAGGCCCGCCACCATGTCGTCCATGGTACGCGCCGCCGCCTGGATGGCGCCGCGCATGCCGACGAAGCCATGGATCAGCGAGTCGAACTCGTGATGGATGACCTTGACGCCGGCCGCCACCATCTTCTCGGCGTACTCCCGGCCCTCGTCGCGCAGCGGATCGAAGCCCGAGGTGTAGACCAGTGCCGGCGGCAGGCCCGCCAGGTCGTTGGCGAGCAGCGGCGAGGCGCGCGGATCGGAGATCTCGTGCGGGCCGTTGAGGTAGTGGCCGCGCACCCATTCCATGTCGCCCCGGGTCAGCAAAAAGCCCTCGCCGCAGGTCACGTAGGACGGGCTGTCGCAGGCCATGTCGGTGGCCGGATAGATCAGCCACTGCAGGCAGGGTGGCCGGGCGTCCTCGCGGACCAACCGTGCCACCACTGTTGCGAGCGTGCCGCCGGACGAATCGCCCGCGACCACGATGCGCGCCGGGTCGATGCCGAGGCCGACGGCTTCGGCGGCCAGCCAGCGGAACGAGGCCACGGCATCGTCGACCGCGGCGGGAAACTTGTGCTCGGGCGCCAGCCGGTAGTCGACCGCGACCACGGCGCAGCCGGTGCGGGCGCAGAAGTAGCGGCAGGGCAGGTCGTAGCCCTCGAGACTGCCGATCGTCCAACCGCCGCCGTGGAAATAGAGGATGGCCGGCAGCAGTCGCGCCACCGTGCCGGCCGGCCGGTAGATGCGCACGCGCTGGCGGCTGCCCGGGACCTGAACGGTGCGGTCGACGATTTCGCCGACGGGTTGAGGCTTGCCGCCCAGCAGCGGCATGACGGCGTCGAACTCGGAGCGGGCATGCTCGACGGTCATCTCGTGCATCGGCTTCTGGCCGCTCTGCTTCAGGAGCTGCAGGAACCACTGGGTGCGGCCATCGAGCGTGCGGCCGTCGACCGTGACCGGCGGGCCGGCCAGGATGTTGACCCACGAGATCGGCATGCGCAGCGCCAAGTTGGCGGCCTTGCCCTGCAGTTCGCGCGCGATCTCCTTCACCGGCATGTGCCGATTCTACCACGGCCGTGCTAGCAAAGGCACATGGTCTGGTATTTCGCCTACGGCTCGAACATGAATCCGGCCCGCCTGGTCGAGGCAAGGCTGCGGCCGGAGGGTGTCGAGGTGGCGTCCCGGGTGTGCGGACGCCTCGACGACTGGCGGCTCGCTTTCAACAAGCTGCGGCAGACCTCGCCACCGAGCGGTGCCGGCAACATCGTCATGTCCCCAGGCGAGACGGTGTACGGCACGCTGAACGAGATGCCCGAGGCGGGACTTGCCGTGCTCGACCGCTACGAAGGCGTGACCACCGGCCAGTATCGCCGCGAGACCGTGAAGGTCGTGCGCAGCGATACGGGCCAGCCGGTCGAGGCCGTGACCTACGTCGCTCTCAAGCTCGGAGCCGACGATCTGCGCCCACTGCGAGAGTACCTCGCGCACCTGCTCGCCGGCCGCGATCTCTTGCCGGCGGACTACTGCGCCCGGCTGGAACGCCAGGGCCTCGCCGACTGACGATCAGGCTGCAACTTTCACTTTCTTCTTGGCCTTCATGGCGCCGGCCTTGCTGGTCATCGGATCGAAGTCCTTGAGCTCGGGCACGTCGGCCTCGTTCCAGAAATTGAGCTCGATCATGACGCCGTCGGGATCGTGGACGAAGACCTGCTGCAGCGGCCGCTTCGGCACCTTGCGCACTTCGTAAGCTACCTTGTCCTTCTTCAGCGTCTTGATGCAGCCCTTGATGTCGTCGCAGTTGATGGCGACATGGTCGATGGCGCCGCTGCCGTGGTTTTTGCGGCCGGTTTCCGAGACGATGTGCAGGATCGGCTTCTCGCCGGCATACATCCAGGCGCCGGGGAAGTTGAAGGGCGGGCGATCGCCGTCCGTCAGGCCGACATACTTCTCGTAGAACTTCACCGTCTTCTTGAGGTCCTTGCAGAAGATATTCCAATGGTCGAGCGAAAGAGCGGGCATGAATTCCTCCTTGGGGTGCCCGCCAAGTCTAGCAATCCGCCTCAGGAATGGCACCAGGAATTGCCCGGCTGATCCTCATACTTGTCATGGTGGCGGACCCAGCTGCCGAGGTTGGTCCCGGGCGGCTCGTTGCGGCCCTTGGGCATGATGTCGAGCGCGCCGAAGGTGCCGCCCAGCCGCTCGGTGCCGCGGGCAAAGGTCGAATAGGTTTGGAATACCTGGCCCGCCTCGTCCTTGAGGAAGGTGCTGTAGCTCGGCAGTTCATCGCTCATGTAGTCGCGTATTTCGTAGTTGTAGTAGGCCTTGCCCCGCGCCTTGTCGGCCTCGGTGAAGGGGACGTTGAAGTCGAAATTGAAGTCGCAGCCGAACGACGACACCCACTTGGAGGTCCAGCCCATGCGCTTCTGGAAGGCCTGGATCCTGGGCAATGGCGCTCGGCTGATGGCGACGACCATGACATCGTGGTTGATCAGGTGCACGACCGAGCCCGAGAGCCCGTCGGCGCCGAACGAGCAGCCGGGGCAGCCTTCCTCCCAGTCAGGGCCCATCATGAAATGCTGGACCAGGAGCTGGCTGCGGCCGGCGAACAGGTCGGCCAGCGTCTCCTTGCCGGTGGGGCCGTCGAACACGTAGCTCTTGTCGATCCGGACCCAGGGCAGCTGGCGGCGCTCGGCGGCGAGCGCGTCGCTGGCGCGCAGAAGCTCCTTCTCCTTGGCGAGCAGCGCCTTGCGGGCGGTGGTCCATTCCTCGCGGGAAACGATCTTGTGGGCGTCCATGGTCTTCTCCTCAGGCAGCTTCGGCTCGGTTGAGAACGGCGTTGAACACGGTGGCCAACACGCGCAGGCGCGGGTCGACCTCATAGGCCGCGCGCAACTCGTCGAAACGCGCGTCGGGATCGTGGGTGAGGGTGGCCAGCCGGTCGATCAGGGCGAAATCGATGTCCTTGTCGACGAGGGTCATGCCGCCCCAGACATCCCATGGCAGCATCTCGTGGTTGTTGACTGCCGCCACGTCGCGGATGACGTTGCTGGCGATGAACCACAGCCCGTGCATGTCGAGGATGCCGAAGTCCTACGGGTCGGACTTGCCGGCGCGGCAGAGCTGCCAGGCGTCGCCGGCGACCAGGAACTGATCGCGCGGCACGTCCATCAGGTCGATCGTGATCCCGAACACCTCGCGCTGGCGCTCGTCGATCTGCGGATCGACAAGAATCCAGCGGCGCTGGGCCTCGTTCCAGTATTCCGTCACCCAGTGGTCGTAGTACTTGCACTTCTCGAAATGGCCACCGAAGCCGCAGCGCGCCCGCGCCGCCACGCCCTGGGCGCGCAGCATGGCGACATGCAGCAGGGTGAAGTGGCGGCAGACCCCGACCGTGCGCTGACCAGGAGGCCGCGCCGCCAGCGGGTGCTTTGGATCATGCGCCGCGATGCGGTCGAGCGTGCCGCCAAGGGCGCGCAGATGAGCCTCGCCATGCTGCTGGCATGTAAAGGCAACGCCGTACATCTCGCCCATATGCTCGTGGATCATGACGCCCTGCACGATGGCGGCGAGCTCCGCCGGGTCGCGCGGCAGGCCGTCGAACGCGGTGGCATGGCGGCCGAGCGCCGTCATCTCCACCGGCCGGCGGTAGAAATCGAGGCTCATGCGTAAAGCCCTTCGAGAAGATCGAAGGCGCGACTCCAGCCGCCGCGATGATCGTCGCAGGCCTTCTGGTCGAAGAACTGCTCGTGCGTCAATGTCAGGATCGTGCCGTCGCCGTCGGGCTTGAGATGGACGGTGACCATCGATTCGCGCTCCGGCGTTGAGCGCCACGCCCAGGTGAACACCAGCTTCTCGTTGGGCACGACTTCGCGGTAGAAGCCGCCGACGTTGTGCTGCTCGCCGTTATCGCTCTTGAAGCCGACATCGAAGCGGCCACCGACGCGGACGTCGGTCGCCGCCTTGCGGGTGGCGGGGTTGTTGCCACCCCACCAGCGCATCATTTCTTCAGGGACCGTCCAGGCTTTGTAGACTTTTTCCGGCGGCGCTTTGAGGCGGCGCTTGAGGGTGAGGCTGGGCTTGGTGGGCATGGCGTTTCCTCTACGAAGCCGGCGAGGCGGTCGAGCTGTTCGGTCCAGAATCGCTGGTAGCGGACGAGCCAGTTCATCGCTTCCTCCAGGGGTGCCGCCGTCAGTTGGCAGGTCACGGTGCGGCCGCTCTTGCTGCGCGTCACGAGGCCAACATCGGACAGCACGTCGAGGTGCTTCATGATGGCCGGCAGCGACATGGCGAAGGGCTGGGCGAGCTCGCTGATCGAGCGGTTCTGGCGATCCTCGAGCTGCGCCAGCAGCGCCCGCCGGGTCGGATCGGCAAGCGCCGCGAAGGTGCGGTCGAGGAGGGAGGAGTTAAGGTTAACCATTGAGTTAAATATCGGGTGAGACAATGTCGGAGTCAAGCGGCGCCCGTTACGCAAAAGGTGTCATCCCGAGGCGCGCGGGGGCTACCCCGCGCGCCGCGGGATG
>CAMDQJ010000069.1 GCA_945905835.1 Asaia bogorensis | reverse complement strand
CGAATTGCGGCCCAAGTCCGTCACCGTGAAGTGCTACGAACTTGGGCCGGAGCGGAAGATGCCCAACGCCTAACCGCGCTTCCAGGTTGTGCCCTTGGCGCCATCCTCGAGAATCACGCCCTTGGCCTTGAGGTCATCGCGGATACGGTCGGACTCCTCGAAATCCCTGGCCTTGCGCGCCGCCTGACGCGCCGCGATCGCTGCTTCGATCTCGGAATCGGTCGGCCCCGATGATCCCGCCGGCGTCCAGCGGAACCAGGCTTCGGCATCCTGCTGCAGCAGCCCGAGCGCATTCGCACCGGCCACCAGCGCCGCCGGATCGCCGAGCTGGTGAAGGGCCGCGATGGCAAGCGGCGTGTTCAGATCGTCCGACAAGGCGTCGTCGACCGATTGCGGCGTCGTCCCGGCTGTCTTCACATCCTTGCCGCGCAACGCGCCGTACCAGCGGTCGAGCGTCGCCTTGGCGTTGATCAGGCCCTCGTGGGTGAAGTCGAGCGGCTGGCGGTAGTGCGCCGAGAGCAGCAGCAGGCGCATCGCCTCGCCGGGATATTGGTCGAGCAGCTCGTGCACGGTGAAGAAATTGCCGAGCGACTTGCTCATCTTCTCGCCGGAGATGTTCAGGAAGCCGTTGTGCATCCAGTACCTGGCCATGATGGCGTGACCGAAGGCGCTGCGGCTCTGGGCAATCTCGTTCTCGTGGTGCGGAAAGATGAGGTCGAGGCCGCCGGCATGGATGTCGAAGGTCTCGCCGAGGTGCTTAGCGCTCATTGCCGAGCACTCGATATGCCAGCCCGGCCGGCCGCGACCCCACGGACTCTTCCAGCCCGGCTGGCTGTCGGTCGATGGCTTCCACAGCACGAAGTCGGCGGGATCTTTCTTGTAAGGCGCCACGTCGACGCGCGCGCCGGCCACCAGTTCGTCGCGCGAATGGCGCGACAGGCGGCCGTAGTCCGGCATGCTCGGCACGTTGAACAGCACGTTGCCTTCGGCGGCATAGGCATGGCCGTTGGCGATCAGCCGCCCGATCATGGCGACCATCTCGGCAATGTATTGCGTGGCGCGCGGCTCGACGTCGGGCGCGAGCGCGCCCAGCCGGAGCATGTCGCCCTGATAGGCGGCGGCGGTGCGGCCGGTCAGCGCCTCGATGCTCTCGCCGTTGTCGGCTGCCCGCACCATGATGCGGTCGTCGATGTCGGTGATGTTGCGCACGTAGGTGACGCGCGGATAGCGCCGCTTTAGCAGGCGATACAGCGTGTCGAACACCACCACCGGCCGCGCATTGCCGATATGGACGTAGTCGTAGACTGTCGGGCCGCAGACATAGAGGCGGACATGGCCGGGATCGAGTGGAACGAACGGCTCTTTTTCACGCGACAGCGTATTGTAGACGACGAGGGACATGGCCCCTACTCCCCGATCAAATATGTACGAAGTCCGAAAGCCCCTGGATTGGGGCGGACTTCAGTTACATCGCGCGGTGCGCGCGCCGGGGAACAGAAAGGGCGACATCTAAGTAGTTTATCCGATGCGCTCTTTCTGTGCAAACAAGGACCGATGGAAGCGTTTTTCGTCTCGGCCGCCGTGGTCGCCGTCGCCGAAATCGGCGACCGGACCCAGCTGCTCGCCCTCATGCTCGCCGCGTTCATCGTCATGGCAGGCTGGTGCCTGATCCCGGACAAAGCAGGCGACGAGCCCGACCCGTCGGGCAACGCTGGCGCCTTTCTCGCCACGCTGGTGGCGTTCTTCCTGGTCGAGATCGGCGATAAGACCCAGATCGCCACCGTGGCCTTGGAGGCGCGTTTCCAGTCGCTGGTGCTGGTCACCGCTGGAACGACGATCGGCATGATGCTGGCCAACGTCCCGGTAGTGTTCTTCGGCGATGCCATCGCCAAGCGCCTGCCGCTCCGGATCCTGCGCTCGGCGGCGGCGATCCTCTTCCTGTTGCTGGGCCTCGCGACGCTCGTCTTCTGAGAACCGGCCTATGAGCGCTCGCCCTTGAGCCGGGCTTCCACCTTGGCGCGACCGATCAGGGGCAGGAGCTTCGCCATCTCGGGGCCGGTCTCGCGCCCGGTGAGCGCCAGCCGCAGGGGATGGAACAGCGCCTTTCCTTTGCGGCCGAGGCCCGATGTCCAGCTCTTCCAGGTTGTCTCGTCCCACGGCTCGGCCGGCAGCTTGGCCGCGGCTTCGTCGAGAAAGGCCGCATCCTCGATCCTTGGTTCAATCGGTCCGCGCACGACCTCCGCCCAGGTCGAAGCGTCAGCGAGCGTCGCGAGATTGCCGCGTATCGCCAGCCAGAGCGCCTCGCCGAAATCGTCGGGTAGGCGGTCAACAACCGCCGCATAAGGCATCGCATGCAGCGTGCGGGCGCTGAGATGCGCCAGCTCTTCCTCGGAGAAGCGCGCGGCGGCGCGGCCGACACGGGCAAAATCGACTGTCGCCACGAGCGCGTCGAGCGAGGTTACCGGCTCGACAGGATCGGAGGTGCCGATGCGCGCCAGCAGCGCCGCGACCGCCAGCGCCTCGATGCCGCGCTCGCGCAACTCACCCAGCGACAATGAGCCCAGCCGCTTGCTGAGGCCGCCGCCGGCCGCGTCGACCAATAGCGGCAGGTGCGCGAAGGACGGGATTGGCGCGCGAAGTGCGGCAAACATCTGGATCTGCGCGCCCGTATTGGTAACATGGTCTTCGCCGCGGATCACGTGGGTGATGGCAAAGGCGATGTCGTCGACCACGGAGGTGAAGCTGTAGAGGTAGGTGCCGTCGGCGCGCACCAGCACGGGATCGCTCTGGCTCGCCTCGTCGATGTGCTGAGCCCCGCGCACCAGATCGTCCCAGCGTACTTCCTCCGACGCGAGCTTGAAGCGCCAGTGCGGCTTGCGGCCTTCGCTCTCGAGCTTCGCACGGTCGGCGTCGCCAAGCTTGAGTGCGGCGCGGTCGTAGACCGGCGGGCGGCCCTGCGACAGCAGGCGCTTGCGCTTGAATTCCAGTTCCTCCGGCGTCTCGTAGCAGGGATAGAGCCGGCCGGCGGCGATAAGCGCCTCGCGTGCCTTGTCGTAGTGCGGCAGGCGATCCGACTGGCGCTCCTTGCGATCCCAATCGAGTCCGAGCCACGCAAGGTCGCGCTCGATCGCGGTTTCGTATTCCGGCTTGCCGCGCGTACGGTCGGTGTCGTCGAGGCGCAGGATGAAAGCGCCGGCGTGCCGTCTCGCATAGAGCCAGTTGAACAGTGCCGTGCGGATGTTGCCGACATGCAGCAACCCGGTGGGGCTGGGCGCGAAACGGACGACCGGGTTGGACATGGCTGCGGACTTGTGGCGGCGGGCGGTTGGCGGGTCAAGCGGGGTCCGCTAGTGTCGCCTTGCCTAGGGAGGAAACAACATGCGTATCGAGGACCTTGAGTACCGTGCAGACGGTGCCCAGATGGTCGGTCAGTTCGCCGTGGACG
The DNA here is from genome assembly GCA_945905835.1 of Asaia bogorensis. Lineage (GTDB taxonomy): Bacteria > Pseudomonadota > Alphaproteobacteria > Reyranellales > Reyranellaceae > Reyranella. Next base: position 18,087 of record CAMDQJ010000069.1, on the reverse strand, counting down.
AAACCCGGCCTGGCAAGCGGCCGGGCATCCTGATCTGCCACGAAGGCCCCGGCCTTACCGACCACACCAAGAAAATCGCCCAGCGCCTGGCCGCGCTCGGCTACGCCGCCTTCGCCATGGATTATTATGGCGACGGCAAGCCGCTCGCCAATCCAGCCGATTCAGCCACCCGGCTCGCGCCGTGGCGCGCCGACCCGACCGGCATCCGCACCCGCGCGACAGCGGCACTCGAGGTGCTGGCCAAGCGCACTGAGACCGATCCGGCCCGCCTCGCCGCCATCGGCTACTGCTTCGGCGGCACGACGGCGCTCGAGCTCGGCCGCAGCGGCGCCGACCTCAAGGCGGTCGTCGGTTTCCATTCCGGCCTCAGCACGACGCGGCCGCAGGACGGCAGGAGCATCAAGGGCAAGGTGCTGGTGTGCATCGGCGCCGACGATCCGATCATCCCACCCGAGCAGCGTGCCGCCTTCGAGACCGAGATGAAGGCCGCGGGCTGCGACTGGCGCCTGCAGCTTTACGGCGGCGCCGGCCACAGCTTCACCAATCCGGCCGCCGACGCACGCGGCATGAAGGGCTTCTTCTTCCACGAGGCGACCGACCGGCGCTCGTGGAATGCCATGATTGAACTTTTCAACGAGACACTGGGAGCAACCAAATGAAACGTCGCACACTCATCGCCGCCGGCATCGGCGCCATCGCAGCTCCTGCCGTCGTCCGCGCACAGGCAAAGTTTCCCGACCGGACGATCAAGCTCGTCGTGCCGTTCGCCGCCGCCGGCCCGACCGACATCATCGGCCGCATGGTCGCCGAGAAGATGACCCACTTGCTCGGCCAGACCATGATCGTGGAGAACAAGTCCGGCGCCGCCGGCTCGATCGGCGCAGTCGAGGTCAAGAACGCCAAGCCCGACGGCTATACGCTCCTGTTCGCCACGTCGTCGACGCACGCCATCAATCCGACGGCGTTCGTGAAGCCGCAGTACGACGCGGTCAAGGATTTCACGCCGATCTCCTCGGTGTGCGTCAATCCGCTGGTGCTGGTGACTCACCCCTCGATGCCCGACTCGATCAAGGGCCTGGTCGAGTTGATGAAGAGGAATCCCGGCAAGTATTCCTACGCCTCGTCGGGCAACGGCAGCATCCTTCACTTGGCGACCGAGTACTTCAAACGCGAGGCCGGCAATCTCGACGTGCTGCACGTACCCTACCGCGGCTCGGGTCCGGCGTTGCAGGATTTGCTGTCGGGTACCGTCGCCTGGATGTTCGAGACCTTCAGCACGACGCTGCAGCAGCATCGCGCCGGCAAGCTCCGCATTCTGGCCTACGCCCATGCCAAACGCGCGCCGATCGCGCCCGAGATTCCGACCATGATCGAGGCCGGCATTCCAGGTTATGAGGCCTACACGTTCAACCTATTCCTGGGGCCGGCCGGCGTGCCGAAGGATGTCGTCGACGCGATCGACCAGGCGTCGCGCAAGCTGATGGCCGACAAGAGCGTCATCAAGTTCCTCGAGGACATCGCCGCGGTACCGGTGACCGACACCTCGCCCGAGCGCACGGCCAAGTTCATCAAGGACGAGATCGTCAAGTGGGCGCCGGTCATCAAGTCGAGTGGCGTGCGGATCGAGTAGTCCGAAGCGCTACGGCCGCGTGCTCTGCGGACTGATAATGCGGCCGCCGGCGTCGATACGGTTACCCTGCGCATCGTAGCGGAAGCCGTATTCGTCGCGGAACACTTCTACGCCCGTCGTTACGACACGACGGTCGACATAGGCTTCCGGCGGCGGAGGTGCGTAAGCCGGAACGTAGACCGGCGCCGGAACGACATAAGCCTCGCCGCGATAGACCCGGGCATCGATCTAACGCGCGACGCAGGAATTGTACCGCGAGCTGCCGGGTTCAAGGCCATAGCTGTAGCAGGCGTCGCGGGCGTCTTCGTTGAGGCGCGCCTCGGCATAGTCGCGATTCACGCGGCCGATCCCACGTGCACGCGCTTCGCGATCGACGCAGCGGTTGTAACTGGTCGTGCCGGCGGTGAATCCGTAATCTAGGCAGTTGCGCTCCGAAACTGTCAGCGCGACCGACGGCACCGGCGCGGGCCGGTCGTAGGGGTTCGCGCAGGCGCCAGCCAACAGGCCGATTGACAGCAAGGTGAAGAATTTAGGACCAGGCATATAAGCCTCCCGCAGTTCGTGTGCACGGTGAACGCGGGAGGCTGCGGAAGGTTCCAGCCGGTCAGGCAGCAGCCTTGTCTGGTTTCACCATACTGTCGCGCAACTGGCGGCGCAGGATCTTGCCGACATTGGTTTTGGGCAGCTCGTCCCGGAATTCGATGAATTTCGGCCGCTTGTAACCGGTAAACTCCTTGGCGCAGAAGGCGGCGAGGTCTTCCTTGGTCAGCTTGGGATCCTTCTTCACCACGAACAGCATCACCGCCTCACCGGAGGCCTTGTCCGGCACGCCAATGGCAGCGCATTCCAGGACGCCGGGGTGGTGGGCCACGACGCCTTCGATCTCGTTGGGGAACACTTTGAACCCCGAGACCACGATCATGTCTTTCTTCCGATCGACGATCCGGACATAGCCCTCGGCGTCCATGATGCCGATGTTGCCGGACTTGAAGAAGCCGTCCGGGGTCATGACGTTCGCCGTCTCATCCGGCTGGTGCCAGTATAGCAAGCGGTTCGCCGGCATTCACCGACAGGAAATCTGTCGTATAGTGCGGCCTGAAACCGGTTTAGGGAGAAAACGATGAAGGTCGGATATATCGGCGTCGGCAACATGGGCGGCCCCATGTGCCGCAATCTCATCAAGAAGAGCAATCACTCCGTGTCGGTGTTCGACCTGAACGCGGCGGCGGTAAAGACCTGCACTGACTTGGGCGCCACCGCCGGCAAGTCGATCGCCGACGTCACAAAAGACGCCGACATCGTCATGACCTCGCTGCCCATGCCCAAGGACGTCGAGGCCGTGACCCTGGGCGACGGTGGCGTACTGGCCCATATCGGCAAGGGCAAGACCTACATCGACCTCAGCACCAACGCGCCCTCGATGGTGCAGAAGATCGGTGCCGCCATGGCCGCCAAGGGCATCGCCATGCTCGATGCGCCGGTGAGCGGCGGCACGACCGGCGCCGAAGCCGCGACCATCGCCATCATGGTCGGCGGCGACAAGAAGGTGTTCGACGACGCCCTGCCCGTCCTGCAGTCGTTCAGCGCCAACGTCATCCACATGGGTGGCCTCGGCACCGGCACGGTGGCCAAGCTGGTGAATAACATGTTGTCGTTCTGCAACATGGCAGCCCTCTCCGAAGGCATGATGCTCGGAACTGCCTACGGCCTCGATCCGGAAAAGCTGCTGCACGTCATCGCCAACTCGAGCGGCAACTCCAACGCCATCAGGAATTTCTCGCAGCGCGCCATGAAGGGCCACTACTCGCCGCCGTCCTTCGCGCTCAACCTCGCCTACAAGGACCTGCATCTGGCACTCGAGCTGGGCGATGAGCTCGGTGTGCCGCTGCCGCAGGGCTCCTCGACGCACAACCTGCAACGCCTGGCGAAGGGCATGGGTTGGGGGCCGGACGACAGTTCCTCGGTGCTGCGCGTCTACGAGACGATGCTGCGCCGGAAGATCAATCCGTGAGCCACGGCCCCCTTCCGACACACGGTCGCTTCGACTTCAGCCCAATCATCGACCGGCCGCCGCGCCCATGGCCGCGAGGTCGGCGCCGATGTTGACGGTGTTGGCGACGAACAGCAGCGCGACCAGGACGCCAACGACCGGCTTGGGGAAGACGCGGGCCATGTTGGCGGCAAGCCCGTGGCCGGTGACGCGGCCGATGCGGGCGCTGACCGACTGCACGGCGACCATCAGCGGCCAGGTCAGCACCACGGTCCACAGCAGAGCGAAGCCGAACTGGGCGCCGGCCTGGGAATAGGTGGCGATGCCGCTGGGGTCGTCGTCGGCGGCGCCGGTGATCACGCCCGGCCCCAGCCGCTTGAACAGACCTTTGAGGCTCAGCCGCTGGCGGATCGACGCGAAGATGCTGTTAACCCCGGAACCCGTTGACGATTGGATAGCGCCGCTCGCGGCTGATGATGCGCGAGGTGATCTTGACCCCCGGCGGCGCCTGGCGGCGTTTGTATTCGGCATTCTCAAGCAAACGCCAGACGCGGGTCACGGTTGCGAGGTCATAGCCCTCGGCGACCAGTTCCTCCGCCGCCAAATCGCGCTCGATCAGGCCCTTGAGAATTGAATCAAGCACCGGATAGGGCGGCAGCGAGTCCTCGTCCTTCTGGTCGTGCCGCAATTCGGCCGACGGCGGCTTGCTGATGATGCGCTCGGGAATGACGCGGCCCTTCGGACCCATCGCGCCTTCGGGGATGTGCTGATTGCGCCACTTGCAGAGCTCGAACACGGTGGTCTTGTAGACGTCCTTCAGGACGTTGAAGCCGCCGCACATGTCGCCGTAGAGCGTGGCGTAACCCACCGCCATCTCCGACTTGTTGCCGGTCGTCACGACCATGCCGCCAAGCTTGTTGGAAACCGCCATCAGCAGCGCGCCGCGGGCACGGCTCTGGATGTTCTCCTCGGTCACATCCTCGTTGCGGCCCTTGAACAGCGGCGCGAGCATCTCGTTATAGGCCTTCATCGCCGGGCCGATGTTCATCGTGTCGTAGCGCACGCCGATCGCCTTGGCGCAGGCCTCGGCGTCCTCGAGCGAGTCGCGCGCGGTGTAGGGCGACGGCATCATGATGGTGTGCACGCGCTGCGGGCCCAGTGCGTCGGCGGCAACGGCGGCAGTGATGGCGGAATCGACGCCGCCCGACAGGCCGATCACGACGGCGGGAAAGCCGGTCTTGTTCACGTAGTCGCGCAGGCCGAGCATCATCGCCTGGTAGATCGATTCCAGTTCGCCGAGCTCGGGCGCGATAGCGGCGGGCTGGCATTCCCACTTCGCGCCAGCGCGGCGGAACTCGACCGTGGCGATCTGCTCGCGAAACGAGGCGAGCTTGGCCTTGAGTTGGCGGTCTGCGCCAAGGACAAAAGAACCGCCGTCGTAGATCACCTCGTCCTGCCCGCCGACCTGGTTGACGTAGGCGAAGGGCAGGCCGCTTTCGATCACGCGCTTGACGCCCAACTGCACGCGCTGGTCGAACTTGCCGACCTCGAAGGGCGAGCCATTGGGCACCAGCAGAATCTCCCCACCGGTCTCGGCGATGCATTCGACGACGTCAGGCGTCCAGACGTCCTCGCAGATCGGCACGCCGATGCGCACGCCGTTGAACACCAGCGGCCCCGGCATCGGGCCCGGCGCGAAGACGCGCTTGTCGTCGAACACGCCATAATTCGGCAGGTCGACCTTGAAGCGCTTGCCGACGATCTGGCCCTTGTCGAGGGCGATCATCGCGTTGTGCAGCTTGTCGCCCTCGCGCCAGGGCGTGGTGACGAATATCGCCGGCCCGCCCTTCTCCGTGTCGGCACGCAGCGCCTCCACGGCCTCGTGGCATCGTCTCTGGAACGCCGGCTTCAGCACCAGGTCCTCGGGAAAATAGCCCGCGAGCACGAGTTCGGAGCAGACGACCAGGTCGGCACCTTGCTTCGCCGCCTCGGCCCGCGCGGCCCGGACCTTGGCCAGGTTGCCGTCGACGTCACCGACCTTGGGATTGAGCTGGGCGAGTGCGACCCGGAGGCGATCGGCCATCTACTTGGCCGCAACCACCTCGATCTCGACCAGCATCGCGGGATCGGCCAGGCCCTGGACGATCAGCAGGGTCGAGGCGGGATAGGGCTCGCCGATGACCTTATCGCGCGCGGCGCGGTTGGCCATGATGAAGCGGCTATCGGTCAGGAAGGAGACGATCTTGACGATGTCGCCGTAGCCCATGCCGGCGGCCTTCAGCACTTCGCCGATATTCTTCCAGACCTGCTCGCACTGCGCCTCAATACCGTCCGCCAGCTTGCCTTTGCCGTTGAGGCCGACCTGGCCCGCGACGAACAGAATGCGTGCGTCCGGCGGGATCTCGCAGCCGAGGCTGTACTTGCCTGCGAGCGACACGGACTTTGGATTGTGGAACTTGTTGGCCATTGCAGGGTCTCCCATGTAAGGAGGCGCAGGTTTCAGGTTGGAGAGCATGACGTCAAGCGCCAAGCGTGTGCACATCATCGGTGGCGGCCTCGCCGGCAGCGAAGCCGCGTGGCAACTCGCTGAGGCAGGCGTATCCGTGGTGCTGCACGAGATGCGTCCGATGCGCGGTACCGAGGCACACCTGACCGGCAATCTGGCCGAGCTGGTCTGCTCCAATTCCTTCCGCTCCGACGACGCGCAGAACAACGCCGTCGGCCTTTTGCACGAGGAGATGCGCCGCGCCGGCTCGCTGATCATGCGCGCCGCCGACGCCCACAAGCTGCCGGCCGGTGGGGCGCTTGCCGTCGATCGTCACGGCTTCTCGGCGGCGGTGCAGGAAACGCTGCTCGCCCATCCGCTGGTCGAGTTGAAGCGCGAGGAGGTCGCGGGCCTGCCGCCCGAGGAGTGGCAGAGCGTCATCGTCGCCACCGGACCTCTCACCTCGCCAGCATTGGCCGAAGCTGTCGCCAAACTGACTGGCGAAGACTCGCTTGCCTTCTTTGATGCCATCGCGCCGATCGTGCATCTCGAAAGCATCGACCAGTCCGTGGCCTGGAAGCAGTCGCGCTACGACAAGGGCGGCCCGGCCGGCGACGGCGCCGACTATTTCAACTGTCCCATGGACAAGCCGCAGTACGACGCCTTCGTCGCCGGACTGCTGGCCGGCGACAAGACCGAGTTCAAGCAGTGGGAGCACAACACGCCCTACTTCCAGGGCTGCCAGCCAATCGAGGTGATTGCGTCCACCGGGCCGCAGAGCCTGCGCTTCGGACCGATGAAGCCGGTCGGCCTGCGCGATCCGCGCACCGGCACGCGGCCCTGGGCGGTGGTGCAGCTGCGCCAGGACAATGCGCTGGGCACGCTGTGGAACATCGTGGGCTTCCAGACCAAGCTGAAGCACGGCGAACAGACCCGCCTCTTCCGCACCATCCCGGGTCTGGAGAACGCCGAGTTCGCGCGGCTGGGCGGGCTGCATCGCAACACCTTCCTCAACAGCCCGCGCCTGCTCGATTCGACGCTGCGTCTCAAGGCGATGCCGCGCCTGCGCTTCGCGGGACAAATCACCGGCTGCGAAGGCTATGTCGAGAGCGCCGCCGTCGGCCTCTTGGCCGGCCGGTTCGCCGCCGCAGAGCTCGAAGGCTCGACGCTCGCCAGCCCGCCGCTCACGACGGCGATCGGCGCCCTGCTCGGGCACATCACCGGTGGCGCCGATGCTAAAACCTTCCAGCCGATGAACGTCAATTTCGGCCTGTTCCCGCCGATCGACGGCACGTATCGCGGCAAGGAGCGCAAACAGGCGCTTAGCGCACGCGCGCTCGTCGACTTCGGCGCGTGGCTAAACACCCCATTAGATAAGCTCGCGCTGGCCTCCGCCGCGGCATGACAGAGACGGCGGCATGACGCCAGCCGACCGCCGCAGGATGATGCTCGAAGGGCCGATCGTCGCCACGATCGTCTCGCTCGCCACGCCCAATGTCCTGAACGTGGCGATGCAGAGCCTGGTCAGCATTTCCGATGCCTGGTTCGTGGGCCAGCTCGGCACGGTCGAACTCGCGGGCCTCGCTTTGGTGTTCCCGACGCAAATGGCGCTGGGCCAGATGTCGGCCGGCGCCATGGGCGGCGGCATCTCGTCCTCGGTGGCGCGCGCCCTGGGCAGCGGCAATCGCGTCGGCGCCGAAGCCGCGGCGGCACATGCGCTGGCGATTGCGCTCGGCATGGCCGCGCTGTTTGCCATCGCCTTCGTGGGCTTCGGCCGTTCGATCTACGGTGCGCTGGGCGGCAGCGGCCGCGCGCTCGACGGCGCCGTGGCCTTTGCCAGCGTTCTCTTCGTCGGCTGCGTCGCACACTGGATCGCCAGTTCGCTCGCCTCGGTGCTGCGCGGCAGCGGCGACATGAAGACGCCGGGCTACGCGCTGGTCGTCATGGCGGTGCTGCAGATCCCGCTCACCGGTGCGCTGACGCTGGGATGGGCCGGATTGCCCCGGCTCGAGATCATGGGGCCGGTGGCGGCAACGGTGATCTCGTTCGCCCTGGCCGCGCTGTGGATGCTGTCGCGCCTGATCGGCCCCGACGCGCCGCTGCGGCTGCGTTGGCCCGTGGGCGGATTCCGCTGGGCCTCGTTCCGCGACATCCTCAAGGTCGGGCTGATCGCCTGCCTCGTCGTGATCCTCACCAACGGCATGGTGCTGCTGGTGACCGGCCTGATCGGCCGCGCCGGCGACGCCGCCATCGCCGGCTACGGCATCGGCAGCCGCCTCGAATACATGCTGGTCCCCATCAGCTTCGGCATTGGTGCCGCGCTGACGGCGCTGGTCGGCACCAACATCGGCGCCAAGCAGTATGTCCGCGCCCGCCGCCTCGCCTGGAGCGGCGCGCTGATGGCGGGCGGCGTCGCCGCAACGATCGGCGTGATCGTGGCGATCTGGCCCGACATCTGGCTCGGCCTGTTCACGAGCGATCCAGGCGCGCTTGCCGCGGGACGCACCTATCTCAGCATCGTCGGTCCGGTGTTCGGCTTCTTCGGTCTCGCCATGGCGCTCTACTTTGCCTCGCAGGGCACCGGCGAGATGATCTGGCCAGTCATCGCCAACCTCTCGCGCATCGTCATCGCCGGCGCCGGCAGCCTGTTCGCCTTGGATGTGCTGGGCTGGGGCGTGTAGGGCTTGTTCGTCTTCGTGGCGCTGGGCATTGTCTCCTTTGCTGGCATGCTTGCCTTCTCGACCACGAGACCCGCCTGGCGCGGATGACATTAGGAGAACGACCATGACCACCGGCCTGCAACTACGCTCCCTGATCAAGAAGAGCGGTGAGCTCGAACTGTCGCTGGCCAAGGTCGAGATCCCCGAGCCCGGCCCCGACCAGGTCGTGGTCAAGATCGAGGCGACGCCGATCAATCCGTCCGATCTCGGGTTGCTCACCGGACCGGCCGACATGAACTCGGCGGCGGCATCGGGTAGCGGCGACGACATCAAGGTGACGGCCAAGGTCTCGGCCGCGGCACTGCCGTTCCTCACAGCGCGTCTCGACCAGTCGATGGCGGTCGGCAACGAGGGCGCCGGCACCGTGATCAAGGCCGGCGCCTCGGAAGCCGCACAGAAGCTTTTGGGCAAGACAGTGTCGGCGGTCGGCGGCTCGATGTATTCGCAGTATCGCCTGCTCAAGGCGGTCGAATGCCAGCCGCTACCGGCTGGCACGACGGCGGCCGAGGGCGCGTCGTGGTTCGTCAATCCGCTGACGGCGCTCGGCATGACCGAGACCATGAAGCGCGAGGGCCACAAGGCGCTGGTCCACACCGCCGCCGCCTCGAACCTCGGCCAGATGCTGAACAAGATCTGCAACGAGGACGGTATCGGCCTGGTCAACATCGTGCGCAGCACCGAGCAGGCGAAGATCCTCAAGGGCATCGGCGCCAAGCACGTCGTCGACTCGTCGCAACAGAGCTTCCAGGACGATCTCGTGCAGGCGCTGGTCGATACAGGCGCCACCATCGCCTTCGACGCGATCGGCGGCGGCAAGCTCGCGAGCCAGATCCTGACGGCGATGGAGATCGCGCTGAACAAGACCGCCAAGGAATACAGCCGCTACGGCTCGACCACGCACAAGCAGGTCTACATCTACGGCAGCCTCAACACCGGCGCGGTCGAGCTGACGCGCAACTACGGCATGGCCTGGGGTGTGAGCGGCTGGCTGCTGACGCCGTTCCTGCAGAAGATCGGCCGGCCCGGGCAGGCCCTCCTGCGCGAGCGCGTCGTCAATTCGCTGAAGACGACCTTCGCCAGCCATTACACCAAGGTGGTGTCGCTGCAGGAGGCGCTCGACCTCAAGAACATCGCCGTCTACGCCAAGCGCGCGACCGGCGAGAAGTTCTTGATCAATCCGAACAAGGTCTGAGGATTCAAACTCGGCGGCGGCGATTCATCTGACACCGAAAACCGGCATTTTCCCGACGGTTTCCCGACCGGTCGGGAAACGTCGGATGCCGATGGCATCGGTGTTTTAGGCCGTTTTCCCGATTTCCCGACCGACCCCCCTCCCAGAGCCCAAAACCCTCGCCACGGCGGCGTGCCCGTGTCTATAGCGGGCCATGACACAGACCCAGCCGCCAGCCGAACAGCCGCAAAGCCTGAGCGCCCGCCAGCTCATCGCCGCCGACCTGCCCCAGCGCCAGCGGATGCTCGATCCCGTCCTCGACAAGAAGAGTCTGGCGATGCTCTACATCGACGGCGAGATGACGGCGATCGACAGGCGGGACCGCCTGCGCCTGTTCGGTCCGCCGCCGGAAAAGCTCTCCTTCCTGATGGCCGACCTCAACCGCCACTTCCTGCCTGATCTCGCCGATATCGCCGGCCAGAGGGCGCTGGTCCGCAACTGGGGCGAGATGCCCGACCTCGTGGTGCTCGACAATCTCTCGAGCCTGGTCGGCTTCCGCCGCAACGACCCCGATTCGTGGAACAACGTGCAGCGGTGGTTCCTGCTCATGCGCCAGAACGACATTGCCGTGCTGGTCGTCCACCACGCCAACAAGGAGGGCGCGCAGCGCGGCACGTCGCGGCGCGAGGACGTGCTCGACGTCGTGCTGTCGATGCGCCGGCCGGCCGGCTACCAGCCGCAGGACGGCGCGCGCTTCGAGCTGCACTTCGACAAGGCGCGCGGCCTTGTGGGCGACACCGTCGAGCCGATCGAGGTGCGGCTGGCGAGCCAGGCCGGCCGCGTGCGCTGGGATTGGGGGCCGGTGCAGGCCGGCGATCTCAACCGCGTCGTGGCCTTGCTCAAGGACGGACTAAATCCGCTACAGGTCGCGAAGGAACTGGGCATCGCCAAGAGCAAGAGCTATCTGCTGCGCGAGCGGGCGGTGGCGATGGGGTTGCTGACGCCGGAAACGGAAGTCAGGCCGCAATCCGCAAAGGCTTCGCCCGCTTGATCCGTTCGCGCTCGCGCGGACTGTGCATCGCCTCCCACAGGTCGCTACGCCGCTGCACGTTCAGCCAGAACTCCGGGCTATTGCCGAACACGCAGGCGAGGATGAGCGCGGTCGGCGCCGTCACGTTGCGGCGGTTGTTGCAAAGCTCGTTCACGTGCTTGCGCTGAACGCCCATGGCCGCTGCCAGCCCCCCCTGGGTGAGGCCGAGCGGCTGCATGAATTCCTCCACCAGGATCTCGCCTACGCCTGCAGGCTTGCGCTTCGTCATCAGCATGGTTCGCCTCGTCTCACCTGTAGCTATGATCGTCGAGATAAAAGCCCGACGCCTCGCCCCGACTACCGTTCCACCGAAAAATCAGCCGCCATTGCCGGTTGACCCGGACCGAATGAAAATCCGCCAGAATGCCGCGCAGCTTCTCGAAGTGATTACTCGGCGGCACCCGCAAGTCCTGATCGGTCGTCGCATCGTCGATCATCTGCAGTCTCCGGAACAGCCGGCTTTCAAGATCGGCCGGGATGTTTCGAGACCGAATGTCGTTGACGAAGAAGACACGCAGCCATTCGTCGCGAAAGCTCACGATCATCCGACAGTCCTCGGCGCTTGATCCTATGTACCACTCTACGGTACAGGCCCGCAAGCTTTTCGCGGCACGAAAGCCGGGAATTATATCCTTGCTGGGAGCGCGCCACTCCTAAGCGGAGGTTACTCCGCTCGCAGTGGCGCTCATGCGGTGCACGTATGAGAGGATGATGCGCCACTGGAGTGGCGCGCTCCCAGCCAAGATTCCCCTTGCCCGACTATCGAGCCCCGCCACATCCTCTCGCCAGTTCGCGTACCCCGGCAGGAGATCGTCCAAAACATGTCCCGATGGCGCATCGGCGTTGATTCAGGCGGGACATTCACCGATGTCTGCCTGTTCGACGAGCAGGACGGCCGGGTCGAGGTCTGGAAGGTGCCCTCGACGCCCGACGATCCCTCGCGCGGCATCGCCGGCGGCGTCGAGGAGACCATGCGTCGCGTGGCGCCTCAGGACGGCGGGCTCCCCGCGGCCTCGGTCGGCTATTTCGGCCACGGCACCACCGTGGCGACCAATGCCCTGATCCAGCATCGCGGTGTGAAGACCGGTCTCGTCACCACCGACGGCTTCCGCGACCTGCTGGAAATCGGCCGGCAGAAGCGGCCCGACCTCTACGACATCCAGGCCGACAAGCCGCCCGTCTTGGTGCCGCGCGACCTGCGCATCGAGGTTCCCGAGCGCGTGAACTACGACGGCAGCATCGACACGCCGCTCGACGAGACCCGCATGCGCGCCGCCGCCCGCGCCCTCGCCGCAGCCGGCGTGAAGGCCATCGCCGTCTCCTTCCTCTACGGCTTCATCCGGCCCGAGCACGAGAAGCGCGCCGTGGCGATCCTGCGCGAGGAGAATCCCGGCGCCTTCATCTCGGCCGGCCACGAGATCGCGCCCGAGTTCCGCGAATACGAGCGGCTCTCGACCGTGGTGCTGAACGCCTATCTCGGGCCGGTGATGGCCGACTATTTGGGCCGGCTCGGCCCGCGGCTCACCGCACTCGGCATGACGGCGACGCCGCACCTAACGCAGTCCAACGGCGGCGTCATCGGCTTTGCCACGGCGGCCGAGATGCCGGTGCGCACCATCCTGTCGGGCCCGGCGACCGGCGTAGTCGGCGCGCAGGCGATCGGCACGCTCTCGGGCTTCGCCGACCTCATCACCTTCGACATGGGCGGCACCTCGACCGACGTCGCCCTGCTGCAGGACGGCCGCTGCAAGCTCGCGAGCGAAGCCACCGTCCACGGCTATCCGATCAAGGCGCCGATGCTCGACATCCATACCGTCGGCGCCGGCGGCGGCTCGATCGCCTATATCGATGCCGGCGGCCTCTTGAAGGTGGGCCCCCGTTCCAGCGGCGCCGATCCGGGGCCCGCCTGCTACGGCCGCGGCAACCCGGAGCCCGCGGTCACCGACGCTAACGTCGTGCTGCAGACGCTCAATCCAAAGCACCTGCTGGGCGGCCGCATGCCGATCCGTCAGGACCTGGCGCAGGAAGCGATCGCGCGGCTGGTCGGCAAGCTGGGGCTCGGCACGATGGAAACGGCACAGGGCATCCTCTCGGTGGTCACCGCCAATATGGCGCGCGCCATCCGCGTGATTTCCGTGCAGCGCGGCCACGATCCGCGCGACTACACGCTGATGGCCTTCGGCGGCGCCGGCCCCCTGCATGCGGCGCGACTGGCCGCCGAGCTCGAGATGAAGCGCGTGCTGGTGCCGCGCAATCCCGGCATTCTCTGCGCCATGGGGCTGCTGCTGACTGACCTGCGCGCCGATTTTGCCGCCACACGGCTGATGGCGGCCGACGAGCGCGCCACGCCAGCCCTCGCTGAGACCTTTTCCGCGCTGGCCGGGCGCGCCGCACTCTGGTTCGAGCACGAAGGCATCGCCGCGGCCGACCGGCGCCTCATGCGCACGATCGACATGCGCTACCGCGGCCAGAACTACGAGCTCTCGGTGCCGGCGCCCGATGGCGCGATCGGGCCGGCGACGCTCGCCACCCTGATCGCGGGCTTCACCGAAACCCATCGCCAGCGCTACGGCTTCGCCGCCGAGAACGAGCAGGTCGAGATCGTCACCTTGCGGCTGGAAGCGATCGGCACGGTGCGCAAGGCAGCGCTGAAGGCCCATCCCGAGGTTGGCCCCGATGCTAGGAGCGCGATCGCCGACCGCCGACCGGTTTGGTTTCCCGAGTCCCGCGATTTCATCGACACGCCGATCTATTCCCGCGACGCCCTGCAGCCCGGCCACCGCTTCGTCGGCCCCGCCGTCGTCGAGCAGATGGACGCCACGACCCTGGTGCCACCCGGCATGACTGCGCGGGTCGATGCGTATCTCAACCTCATCCTTGAGTCAGCCGCACGGTCAAGGGGGTGACCACCAGCAGTCTTCCGACTATCATGGGCGGAGGCGGGGAAGAGGGAGTGCTGCCATGGACCAGGCCTTGTCAGGCGTCCGCATCATCGACATGACGCACAATCAGGCGGGCCCCGCCTGTACGCAGATCCTCGGCTTCCTCGGTGCCGACGTAATCAAGCTCGAGGAGCCCAAGGGCGGCGACATTGCGCGGGTGAACATGCGTGACCAGAAGGATAGTGACAGCCTGTTCTTCCTGATCCTGAACGCCAACAAGCGCAGCCTGACGCTGAATCTCAAGACCGACGCCGGCAAGGATCTGTTCCGCAAGGTGATCGCCCAGTCGGACGTGCTGGTGGAGAATTTCGGGCCGGGCGCGCTCGATCGCCTCGGGTTCGGCTACGCAGCCCTGGCCAAGATCAACCCGCGACTTATTTACGCCACCATCAAGGGCTTCGGCACCTACGGGCCCTACAGCGGATTCAAGAGCTTCGAGCCGGTCGCCCAGGCCATGGGCGGGGCGATGAGCGTCACCGGCTTCCCCGAAAATCCGCCGACCTACGTCTATCCGGCGATCGGGGATTCCGGCACCGGAATGCACATGGCGATCGGCATTTTGGCAGCACTGCAGCAGCGCCATGCGACCGGCCGCGGCCAGCATGTCGAGGTGTCCATGCAGGACGCGGTCGTCAACCTGGTGCGGGTGAGCCTGCGCGACCACCAGCGCTTCGGCCATCCGATGCCGCGCACCGGCAACCAGCTCGGGCGCAACGTGCCTGGCACGACCTACCCCTGTGCGCCGGGCGGCCCGAATGACTACGTCTACCTCTACGCACAGCCGCAGATGTGGCCGGCGGTGGCGAAAGTGCTGGGGCAGCCGGAGTTGACCGAGGATGCGCGCTTCAAGACCGCGGACGCGCGGTGGGACAATCGGACAGAACTCAACGCCATCATCGAGGCGTGGACGCGCCGGCGCAGCAAGCACGAAGTCATGCGTCTGATGGGGGATGCGGGCGTTCCCTGCGGCGCCTGCCAGGACACTGGCGAGGTGCTGGCCGATCCTCATCTCAAGGCGCGCGAGATGATCGTTGACGTGGATTACCCAACCCGCGGCACCTATCAGACGGTCGGCTGCCCGATCAAACTGTCGGATTCACCCGTTACGGTCAGCCGTCCGCCACTGCTGGGCGAGCACACCGACGGACTGCTTGAATCCCTGTGCGGGGTCGCGCCCGATGAGGCGAAACGCCTGCGCCAGGAGGGGGTCATCTAGCAGGTCCGCGTCGCGCGGCACTAATTATCCAGAAGCGCCGCTAACAAGCGGCGCAACTCTGCCGTTCCTCATCTACTTCGCTTGCGTGCGGCTTTCGCCAATCCGCCAATAGATGAGGCGCTTGCCAGCCTCCTGCCCACGCGGACTGCATCGAACTTCTTGAACGACGCTCAGCCGTCGTTGCGGCGCGTTGGTCATGTGGCGAGCCGCCATCTATGCTCTGACAGCAAACCGAGAGGAGACGACAGCATGGCTTTCTACGAACTTCGTCAGTACTTCGTGCGGCCTGGCAAGATGGACGCGTGGGTGAAGATCATGGAGGAGGAGATCATCCCGTTCCAGGTCTCCAAGGGCATGGTGATCTGCGGAAGCTTCCGCGGTGAGACGGACGACTCCGCCTATATGTGGATCCGCCGCTTCAACAGCGAGGCTGAACGCGAGGCGCAGTACAAGGCGGTGTACGAGACGGACCACTGGAAGACCAAGATTGCGCCGCGCGTGCCGGATTACCTGGATCGCGAAAAGATGCACATCCAGCGCATCGTGCCGACGTCGCGGTCAACGATGCAGTAGCCCCGGACGCGCGCTGATCTCCTTGTTCGGAAACCAGTAGATTAAGAGCGGTGATAAATCTCCGGCCCTTGAGCGGTGTATGAACGCCCAGGCGGCTCTCGCCGGATGCATACTCTGAATGGCAAATATTCACAAACTCTGTGGAGCGAAGCGTCTCGCAGGATGACCACGGGCACGGCGCGCGTTGCCACCCTTCAAGACGCTTCGCTCCGTTCCTCAGGCCGAGGTAAGTGTGTAGCCAGTCTTCGAAGGAATCACGCGCCCTCAGGGTGAGGTCGAAATTTGGGACAGCATTCCATGAAAGTTGGGGCCAGCATTATCGATCCCGTCACCGTTGAGGTGATCGGCGCCACCATGAACTCGATCGTCGAGGAGACCGGCGAGACGCTGATCCGCGCGTCGCACTCGACCAACATCAAGGAGCGGCGCGACTGCTCGACGGCGCTGTTCAACACGGCGGGCGAGACGCTCTGCCAGGCCGAGCACATCCCTATCCATCTCGGCAGCTTCATCGGCCTGGTGCCGCATATCATGAAGCGCTACCGCCTCGAGGACATCCAGCCGGGCGATGCCTTCATCGGCAACGACGCCTACGAGGGCGGCGGCACGCATCTGCCCGACATCGTGCTGGCCGAGCCGATCTTCGTCGACGGCCGGTTCGTCGCCTGGACGGTGAACCTCGCCCACCACGCCGACTTCGTCGACCGCGGCCATGCCCATATCTTCCAGGAGGGCCTGCGCATCCCGCCGGTGCGGCTCTATCGCGCCGGCGAGCTGCAGAAGGACGTCCAGGACCTGATCCTGCTCAACTGCCAGGTGCCGCGCGAGCGGCTGTCGGACCTGCGCGCCCAGATGGCGGCCAATCGCGTCGGCGTGCAGCGCTTCCAGTCGCTGTGCGCGCGCTACGGCACCGACACGGTGCTGGGCGCAGGTGCTGCGCTGATGGACTATGCCGAGCGCAAGATGCGCGCGGCGATCGCGGCGATGCCCGACGGCACCTGGCGCTTCGAGGACGTGTTCGACAACGAGGAGATCCAGAGCAACCTGCCGCTCTCGGTCGAGGTGACGGTCAAGGGCGATGCCATGTCGCTCGCCTTCGATGCGCCCGACCAAGTGCGCGCCGGCATCAACATGACCTACACGGCGCTGCTCGCCACGACCTATTACATCGTGAAGTCGGTGCTCGATCCCTCGATCCCGCCCAATGCCGGGCTGGCGCGCGCACTCACCATCGACGCGCGCGAGGGCAGCATCCTGAACTGCACCCATCCCGCCGCGGTCAACGGCCGGCTGCAGACCTGCCAGCGCACCGCCGACCTGGTGATGGGCGCCCTCGCCCAGGCGATCCCCGAACGGGTCATGGCCTGCTCGAACTCGACCTGCGCCGTCGCCTACTTCATCGGCCAGCGGCCCGACGACAAGTCGCTGTGGGTCTATCTCGAGACGATCGGCGGCGGCAGCGGCGCGCGCGCCACCAAGGACGGGCTGGACGGCGTGCATGTCCATACCACCAACACCTCGAACCTGCCGGCCGAATCGCTGGAGGTCGAGTATCCGCTGAAGCTGCTGCGCTACGAGCTGGTCGAGGATTCCGGCGGCGTCGGCCAGTATCGCGGCGGCATGGCGCTGCGCCGCGTCTACCAGGCGACGCATGACTGCCGCGTGCGGGTCGACATCTCGCGCCAGCGCTCGCAGAGCTGGGGCCTGTTCGGCGGCGGGCCGGGCGCGCACGGCAAGGTGGAATGCGGGCCGGGCACGGTGTTCGAGGGCGACAGCGCTGTCTTGGCGGCCGGCCAGTGGTTTGCCGTGGTCACGCCCGGCGCCGGCGGCTTCGGCCCGCCCGCGCGGCGTGATCCCGCGGCGGTGAAGCGTGATCTGGCTGAGGGCGTGATCAGCCCCGAGACGGCACGCGCGGCCTACGGCTGACGCCCAGACGAATCGGTCGACGGCGGCGGCCGCGCAGCCGTCCACCTCTACCGCAGATCCCGATTGGGTCGACTCGGCGGTAGTACATCCCCGGGGTCATCCCGAGCGGAGCGAGGGACCTTTACTTGGCGGCAATTAAGGGTCCCTCGCTCCGCTCGGGATGACACTGCTTTTGTAGTGAGCAGATACGTCAATTCACTGCTGTCCGGTTAAATTGAGGGCCGAATCGCAAAAACCCCCTCCAGGCACGGGTTTCCGGGTGCTGAAGGGTGGTGTCGATTTGAATGGCGATTGCCAATTCTGGCAGTCTTCTGGGCTTTCGCCCGGAGGCCGTCATGAACACC
>CAMDQJ010000068.1 GCA_945905835.1 Asaia bogorensis | reverse complement strand
TTACACCGATGATATCGATCTTCACCAAAAGCTGGCTGAATGGGAGCGCTTCTACAATCTCTCCAGACCTCATGGCGCCTTCAATGGAAAGGCTCCTTACGAAACACTCCGCGAACGCCTATAAACAAATCCGATGTCTCGTCAGTTCGCCCACATTACAGCTCAAGCAACTCCGCGCCATCGCCACACGCTACGACAAAACGGCGCGCAACTTCCTCGCCGCAATCTACCTCGCCGCCTCGGTAATCTGGCTTAATTGAGGACTTGCCCTAGCGCTTTGCTCCATCTGATCACGATTGCATAAAAGTCGCCTGAGCGCGCCTGAGGTTGTCCACCAACCGCTTCCTCAAGATGAGAACAGCTGGCAGCCCGGCAGACAGCTCGCCAATTTTCGAAAAAGGAACCATCGCGGCCGTGGCGGAACGCTACCAGAACTATTGCCCCAGCGTTGCCTCATGTTCCGACCCTGTTCGCGTCGCTTCACGCCAGTTCATGCACCTTTCCCACAAGGGAGACGAAGCCGTGCGGCTAAATTGTCGAGCAAAATCGAAGCAGGCAATGGTGGGCGCGGTAGGGATTGAACCTACGACCCCACCCGTGTGAAGGGTGTGCTCTCCCGCTGAGCTACGCGCCCGAAGGACGCGCGTATAGGATGCGCCGGCCGGGCCGTCAACGGCCGGAGAGCTGGCTCAAAGTGTCGGGCAAAGCGTCGAATCGCTCGATCACTGCCTCGGCGCCGAGCTCGCTGGCGGGACGTGCGGTATAGCCCCAGCTTACGAGCACGGCGGGCAGGCCGGCGGCATGGGCGGCCTGCACGTCGTGGATCGAATCGCCGATCATGACGGCGCGCCCGGGATCGCCGCCCATGCGCTCGACCAGCAGCAGGATGTGCTTGGGATCGGGCTTGCGGACGGGAAAGGTGTCGGCGCCGGCCACGTCGCTGATCGGCGGCATCAGCTTTAGGTGCTCGAGGATCATGCGCGACGGCTTCTCGAACTTGTTGGTGCAGACGCCCTGCTTCAGGCCGAGGCGGGCGAAGCGGGCGACGACCTCGGCGACGCCGTCGAAGGCCGTGGTGTGGCTCACCGGATCGGCTTCGTAGTAGCGCACGAATTCGCGGGTGACGGCTGACAGGGCGGCATCGTCGAGGCTGCGGCCGTGCTTGGCGAAGGCCTTGCCCATGGTGATCTTGCTGCCCTGGCCCATGAAGATGCGCACGTCCTCGTCGCTGACCGGCGGCAGGCCGTGGTCGGCCAGCACGTTGCTCACGGCCACGCGCATGTCCTGGGCGCTGTCTATCAGGGTGCCGTCGAGGTCGTAGATCACGGTGTCGAAGCGGCTGGCGATGAGATTGTCGGCGTTGGGGTGCATTATGACCCTTTAGCACATCCGGCTTGCGGGCTGGCCATGCCCATGGCATCGGAGCCGCATGGCACCTTCTCTTGCTGTCGTCGTGTTGGCCGCCGGGGCCGGCACCCGCATGAAATCGGCGCTGCCCAAGGTCCTGCACTCGCTGGCCGGCTGGCCGATGCTGCGCCACGTCCTGGCCAATGTCGGCGCGCTCAAGCCCTCGCGGATCGTCGGCGTCGTGGCGCCGGGGCAAAAGGCGGTGGCGGCGATCTTCGCTCCGCACAAGACGGTGGCCCAGAGCAAGCCGCGCGGCACGGGTCATGCGGCCAAGGCGGCGCTGCCGGCGTTGAAGGGTCATGACGGGCCGGTGCTGGTCGTGTTCGGTGATGCGCCGCTGATCAAGGCGGCGACCATGAAGAGCCTTTTGGCTGCCTGCGCCCGCGAGAAGGCCGCGGTCGGTGTGCTGGGCTTCAAGGCCGCCGATCCCACGCCGTACGGTCGACTGATCGAGCGCGACGGACTGCTCGACAGAATTGTCGAGAGCAAGGATGCCGTCGGCGCCGAGCGCGACGTCGATTTCTGCAATTCCGGCGTCATGTGCATCGACGGCCGCGTCATCGCCTCAGTGCTGAGCGCAATCCAGAACAAGAATGTAAAAAGTGAGTTCTATCTCACCGACGCGGTCGCCATCGCGCGCGCCGCCGGCCATCGCGCCGTCGCCGTTGCGGGCGACGAAGCGGAATTCCAGGGCATCAACTCGCGCGCCGAACTGGCGGTGGCCGAACGCGCGCTGCAGCAGCGGCTGCGCGCGGTGGCGATGGATGCCGGCGTGACCATGACCGACCCGGAAACCGTCTGGCTGAGCGCTGACACGAAATTCGCGCGGGATATCAGCATCGGCCCCAACGTGCGCTTCGGGCCCGGCGTCAGCGTCGCCTCGAATGTCGAGATAAAAGCGTTTTGCGACATCGAGGGTGCGCGCATCGGCAAGGGGGCGATCGTCGGCCCGTTCGCCCGCATCCGGCCGGGCTCGCTGGTCGGCGAGGACGTCCATATCGGTAATTTCGTCGAACTCAAGGCCACGGTCATGGGCCGCAGCGCCAAGGCCAATCACCTGGCCTATCTCGGCGATTGCGACATCGGCGCTGCAAGCAACATCGGCGCCGGCACCATTGCCGTGAACTACGACGGCTACGGCAAGTATCGCACGGTGGTGGGCGCCGAGGCCTTCGTCGGCTCGAACAGCTCGCTGGTGGCACCAATCCGCATCGGCCGCGGCGCCAACGTCACGGCGGGCAGCGTCATTACCGAGGACGTGCCGGCGGGCGCCGTGGCCTTCGGACGGGCCCGCCAGGTCACAAAAAAGCGGCGCGCGGCGGCACTTCGTGCGAAACTGAAGGGCCGTGCGGCCAAGGCCAAACGGGCAAGGAAAAAGTAGTTTCCACCCTCTACGCCCGGACTTTCCCTCATGTGCGGCATCATCGGAATTATCGGCAAGGCGCCCGTCACACCGTTGTTGATGGACGCGTTGAAGCGCCTGGAGTATCGCGGCTACGACTCGGCGGGCGTCGCAACGCTGGTCAACGGCCACATCGACCGGCGGCGGGCTGAAGGCAAGCTGGTCAATCTCGAAGCGCTGCTTGGCCGCCAGCCGCTGGCCGGCACCATCGGCATCGGCCACACGCGCTGGGCGACCCACGGCAAGCCCTCGGAGCGCAACGCCCATCCCATCGCCACCGACCGGGTGGCGATCGTGCACAACGGCATCATCGAGAATTACCAGGAGCTCAAGGACGAGCTTGTGGCCGAGGGCCGCCGCTTCGACAGCGACACCGACACCGAGATCGTGGCGCAACTGCTGACGTCGTACCTCGAGCAGCAGATGTCGCCGGAAGAGGCGATGGGCAAGGCGATGGGCCGCCTGCGCGGCGCCTTCGCGCTCGCCATCATGTTCAGCGGCCGCCACGATATCCTTATGGGCGCCCGCCGCGGCAGCTCGCTGGCGGTCGGCTACGGCGACGGCGAGATGTATATCGGCACCGACGCGCTGGCGCTGGCGCCCTTCACCAGCCGCGTCGCCTATCTCGAGGACGACGACTGGGTGGTGCTTAAGGCCGACGGCTGCACGGTCTACCAGGGCACCAGGAAGGTGAGTCGTCCGATCAAGAAGAGCGGGCTGTCCGGCGCGCTGATCGGCAAGGGCAACCATCAGCACTTCATGCTGAAGGAGATCCACGAGCAGCCGGCGGTGATCGGCGACACGCTGCATACCTACCTCGACCCCGCGACGCGCTCGGTGCGCCTGCCGGCGCTGCCGCTCGACTGGAACAAGGTGAGCCGCATCACCATGACGGCCTGCGGCACGGCGTTCTATGCCTGTATGGTCGCCAAGTACTGGTTCGAGAAGCTGGCGCGCCTGCCGGTCGAGATCGAGGTCGCCTCGGAGTTTCGCTACCGCGAGCCGCCGTTGCCGGAAGGCGGCGTCTGCATCGCGGTGTCGCAGTCGGGCGAGACGGTCGATACGCTGGAGGCGCTGCGCTACGCCAAGACGCAGAAACAGACGCTTCTGTCGGTCGTCAACGTGCCGGAAAGCGCTATCGCGCGGCTGTCCAACGTCGTGCTGCTGACCCAGGCCGGCCCCGAGATCGGCGTCGCCTCGACCAAGGCCTTCACGACGCAGCTCACGGTGCTGCTGGCCGCCGCGATCTCCGCCGGCCTGGCGCGAGGCACGCTTTCGCGCGCCGACGAGGAGCGGCTGGCGCTCGCCATGATCGAGCTGCCGGCGCGCATCAACGAGACGCTGAACATGGAGGAGGACTATCGCCGCATCGCCGAGAACACGCTCGCCGGGGCGCGCGACGTGCTCTATCTCGGCCGCGGC
Organism: Asaia bogorensis; assembly: GCA_945905835.1. Lineage (GTDB taxonomy): Bacteria > Pseudomonadota > Alphaproteobacteria > Reyranellales > Reyranellaceae > Reyranella. Next base: position 17,351 of record CAMDQJ010000068.1, on the reverse strand, counting down.
TCGTCATTCCCGGTGGCGCTCGAGGGCGCGCTGAAGCTGAAGGAGCTGTCCTACATTCACGCCGAGGGCTATGCCGGCGGCGAGATGAAGCACGGCCCGATCGCGCTGATCGACGATGCCGTGCCGGTGGTGGTGGTGGCGCCGACCGATGCGATCTTCGACAAGATCGCCTCCAACTTCGAGCAGGTGAGGGCGCGCGGCGGCAAGCTGGTGCTGCTGAGCGATGCAAGCGGCGTGGCGCGGCTGGGGGCCAAGGCCAAGGCCGAGACCTCGATCACGCTGCCCGACGTCGATCCGATCGTGGCGCCGATCCTCTATACCGTGGCGGTCCAGCTGCTGGCTTATTACACCGCGCTCGCCAAGGGCACCGACATCGACCAGCCGCGCAATCTCGCCAAGAGCGTGACGGTCGAGTAGCGGCCCTCGCCGATTAGCGCGTCTGTTGCGGCAGGCCGGGCGCTAAACCGCCCGGCGCCTGCTGAGGCGGCTGCGCGGGACGCGGCTGGGCCGGAGCGGGGGCGGGACGCGGCTGGTTGGCCGGCGCGGCCGGCTGCAGGCGCTGCATGATGCCGCGCAGCTTGATGGCCTCGGCTTCCTGGGCCTTCTTGAACTCTTCCTCGCTCAGGAAGCGGTCCTTGTTGAGGTCCATCTGCTGGAACAGCGTAACGGCGTAGCCGGTCAGCTCGACGCGGTCGAGGAAGCCATCCTTGTTGGCGTCGATCTCGCCGAATTTGACCAGCGCGAGCTGGCGACGCAACTCGATCGGCGGCAGGCCCTGGGCCTGTGGCCCGTCAGCCGGTCCGGCGAGCGCAACCCACTCGTCCTTGCTCACCTTGCCGTCGCCGTTTTTGTCGAGCTGGTCGGCACTGCGTAGCTGCATGTCGAGGAAATCGTTGATCGCCATCAGTCCCTGGCGCTTTCGGGCCTCGATCTGCTGGCGCTCGGCGGCCTCGCGCGCGAGCGAGCGCTGCACGATCAGGCGCAGCTCGGCCTCGGTCACGATGTTGTTGCGGTCGGTGTCGTACTGGTTGAACTCGGCATGGACCAGCGCCTCGGCTTCGGCCCGATCGACGAAATTGTCGCGATTGGTGTCGAGGTTGCCGAATTCGACGCGGGCGCGCTGGCGTCGTTCCTCGACCGGCGGCAGGTTCGGCGCGTCCGGCGTGAACGGCGGCTCGGCGACCTTGAGGAATTCCTCGATCGAGAGCTTGGCGTCCTTGTTGGCGTCGAGCTGCTCGAAGGTCTTCATGCGGTACTTCACGAAGTCCGCGCGAGTGACCTCGCCCTTCTTTGTGGTATCGATCTCGGAGAACCATGTCGGCAGCGGAACCGGCGTCGGCGCGGCCTGCTGGGGCGCCGGAGTCGGCTGGGCTGGGGCGGGGGTTGGCTGAGCCGGAGGAGTTTGCGCGCCGGCCGGGCTGATCGCGAAAAGCGCGGCGCATAGAGGCAGGGTAAGGAGGCGTTTCATCGGTGGTGAATCGGTATCCGAAGGAGGGGAAATTTGTATCGGCGGCAATGGGTACGCTGTCAACTCACGCACCCACGGCGTCATTCTGACGCGCAATTGCGCCCAAAGCGAGGTCGGGCGGCAATTGAGTTGCGTCGCGCTGCGGGATGCGCCATCATAAGCGTCGGCCGTTTCGAAGAATGACGGAAGCGTTTGGGAGGAAAGGGCAATTGCGCGTCCCTGGCGTGTTGAATACGCCGACCCGTTAAATCAGCTTGAACATGACAGGGCCGTCTTCATCCAGTGAGCCGCTGCTTAGCGTGCGCGATCTGTCGGTCCGATTCGGCGGCATCGTGGCGCTCGACGGCGTGAGCTTCGATGTCTTCACCGGCCAGATCGCCGGCCTCATCGGGCCGAACGGCGCGGGAAAGACTACGCTCTTCAATTGTCTCAGCCGGCTCTACACACCCAACGGCGGCGATGTGCTGTTCGAGGGCAAGACCATCCTCAATCGGCCGCGCCACGCCATTCCGGAGATCGGTATCGGCCGCACCTTCCAGAACGTGGCGCTGTTCGACGGCATGTCGGTCCTCGACAACATCAAGGTCGGCTACCACAGCCGCGGCACCACCAGCTTCTTCGACAACGCGTTCCGCCTGCCCAAGGTCGCTCCCGAGGAAGCGCTCATCGCCAAACGCGCGCTCGAGCTGATCGACTTCATGGACCTGGCTCCTTTCACCAACGCGATCGCCGGCGGCCTGCCGTTTCCGATTCGCAAGCGCGTCGAGCTTGCCCGAGCGCTGGCCTCGAGCCCCAAGCTGCTGCTGCTCGACGAGCCGGCGGCCGGCCTCAATCACGAAGAGATCGATACGCTGAAGGGCCAGATCAAGCGCGTGCGCGACACTCAGCACGTCACTGTGTTGCTGGTCGAGCATCACATGAGCCTGGTCATGTCGGTATCGGACAAGGTGGTGGCGATCGATTTCGGCAAGAAGATCGCTGATGGCACGCCGGCACAGGTGCAGCGCGATCCCGAAGTGATCCGCGCCTATCTGGGGACTTCGTGATGGCCGCGCTGCTCGAAGTGAAGGGGCTGAAGGCGTTCTACGGCCAGACGCAGGCGCTCTACGATGTCGGCTTCGAAGTCGCCAACGGCGGCATCACCACGCTGCTGGGCGCCAACGGCGCCGGCAAGACCACGACGCTCCGCGCCATCTGCAACATGGTGCGCACCGAGGGCACGATCCGCTTTGACGGCCAGAGCATCGCCAGCCGGCCGACCGAAGAGATCGTTCGCCACCGCATCGCCCATGTGCCCGAGGGGCGCGGCACTTTCACGACGCTGACGGTCGACGAGAACCTGCGCATCGCCGCCTACACCCGCAGAGACAAGGCCGGTGTTCGCAGCGAGCTCGAGCGGGTGTTCACGTATTTCCCGCGCCTCAAGGAACGCGTCCAGCAGCAGGCCGGAACGCTGTCGGGCGGCGAGCAGCAGATGCTGGCGATCGCCCGCGCGCTGATGCTCGGACCGCGCTTGATGCTGCTCGACGAGCCGTCGTTTGGCTTGGCGCCTCTGATCGTCCAGGAAATCTTCCGGATCCTGCGGCGCATCAACCAGGAGGAAAAGGTCAGCATCCTGCTGGTCGAGCAGAATGCGGCCCTTGCCCTCGATCTCGCCGACTACGCCTACGTGCTCGAGACCGGCGGCGTTGTCATGGCGGACCGTGCGGAAGTCGTGAAGAACAACGAGAATATTCGCAAATCGTATCTCGGCTACTGAGGCGAACCGGACATGGAACAGTTCCTCCAGCAGATCGCTTCCGGCCTCGCCAACGGTGCCATCTATGCCTGCGTAGCCCTGGCCCTGGTCATGATCTACGTATCGACCGATCACATCAATTTCGCCCAGGGCGAGATGGCGATGTTCTCGACCTACATCAGCTGGCAGCTCATGAGTTGGGGCTTGAGTTTCTGGGTGGCCTTCATCGCTGCGGTGCTGATCTCCTTCGTGTTGGGCGTGATCGTCGAGCGGGCTATCCTGCGCCCGCTCCATAACGCGCCGGTGCTGTCGGTTGTCGTGGTCTTCATCGGCCTGCTGGCGATCTGCAACTCGGTGGCCGGTGCGATCTGGAGCTACCTGATCAAGGAATTTCCTTCGCCGTTCCCCAAGTCGAGCTTCGGCATTGCCGGAGTAATCGGGCCTCACCAACTCGGCGTCGTGGTGGTGACGCTGATCGTGCTGGGGATTCTGTTCGTCTTTTTTCGCTATACGCCGCTAGGCTTGGCCATGCGCGCGGCCGCGCAAAACCCGCAGATGTCGCGCCTTGTCGGCGTGCGCGTCGACTGGATGCTGGCGCTGGGCTGGGGGCTGGCCTCGGCGGTCGGCGCCGTGGCCGGCATCATGGTCGCCCATATCGTCTACCTCGACCCCAACATGATGGGCGGTATCCTGCTCTATGCCTTCGCCAGCGCCCTGGTCGGCGGCATCAGCAATCCCGGCGGCGCGGTGCTGGGCGGCTTCATCGTTGGCGTGCTCGAGAACATGGTGGCCTTCGCCGGCAACCAGATCGAGAAGGTGACGGGCATCTACATCATCGGCAACGGCGAGAAGCTCACGGTGGCGCTTATCATCGTCATCACCGTGCTCACGGTGAAACCCGCCGGCCTGTTCGGCCGCGTCGTCGTGAAGAGGGTCTGACATGCCGGCGCTTCCCAAGAAGCTGATTTGGGTTCTGCTCGCGCTGGCGGTTTTCGTGCCGCTGCTGCACCCGCTGTTTCCCGACACCGTCTCGGACTACCGGCTGTTCCTGGTCAGCACGATGATCATCGCCGCGATCGCCGTGCTGGGGCTCAACCTGCTGACCGGCTTCAACGGCCAGATCTCGCTCGGCCACGGCGCCTTCTACGCCGTCGGCGCCTATACCGCCGCGGTGCTGATGGACCACCTCAACATGCCGTACTGGCTGACCGTGCCCGCTGCGGCGATCGTGTGCTTCATCGTCGGCTATCTGTTCGGCCTGCCGGCACTGAAGCTCGAAGGCCACTATCTGGCGCTCGCCACCTTCGCGCTGGCACTCGCGGTGCCGCAGATCCTGAAATACAAGTGGCTGGAAGAGCTGACCGGCGGCGTGCAGGGTATCGTGCTCAACAAGCCCGAAGTGCCGTTCGGCCTGCCGTTGTCGGAAGACCAGTGGCTCTACTACTACTGTCTGATCGTCATGCTCGTCCTGTTCTGGGCGGCCAACAACATGCTGAACAGCCGCAGCGGACGCGCCATGATGGCGATCCGCGACTACAAGATCGCGGCCGACACGATGGGCATCGATACCGCCCTCTACAAGACGGTGACCTTCGGAATCAGCGCCGCTTACACCGGTATCGCGGGAGCGCTGTCGGCTTCGGCCATCGCCTTCGTGGCGCCCGACAGCTTCAACATCTTCCTGTCGATCAAGTTCCTGATCGGCCTGGTGGTGGGCGGCGTCGGCTCGCTGGCCGGCTCGGTGGTCGGCGGCATCTTCTACGTGCTGGTCGACAATTCGGCCCAGGCGATCTCGCTCTTCGTCAAGAACGACCTCGGCCTGCAATTCGACCTGTCGGCCTACACCATCTTCGGTATCCTGCTGATCGTGCTCATGTACTTGATGCCGATGGGTATTGTTGGCGGCGTCTACATAGCCATGCGGCGCCTGCGCCGCGGCTGAGAGGTTGCCCTACTTTTAACACGAGTTTGTGGTCCAACGCGTAAATTCGATTAGGGAGGCTAGACATGAAAACTAACAGACGCACGTTCGTAGCCGGAGTTTCCGCCGCGGCGGTGCTTTCGGGGAGCAGGGTAGCGTTCGCGCAAAAGAAATACGACGACGGGGCGACCGACAAGGAAATTAAGATTGGCAATACCAATCCATACAGCGGTCCGGCCTCCGCCTACGGTGTGATCGGCAAGACGATCGAGGCCTACTGGAAGACCGTCAACGAAGCCGGCGGCATCAACGGCCGGATGGTGAAATTCATCACCCTCGACGACGGCTACGTGCCGTCGAAAACCGTGGAAGTGGTCCGTCAGCTCGTCGAGCAGGAAAAGGTACTGTGTGTGTTTCAGACGCTTGGTACCCCGACCAACACGGCGATCCACAAATACATGAACCAGAAGAAGGTGCCGCAGCTCTTCGTGGCAACGGGCGCCTCGAAGTGGGGCAAGCCCAAAGACTTCCCGTGGACGATGGGCTACCAGCCCGACTACCATACCGAAGCCGTCATCTATGCCAAGCACATGCTGGCCAACGTCAAGGACGCCAAGATCGGCGTGCTGATGCAGAACGACGATTACGGCAAGGACTACTACGAAGGCCTTCGGGATGGCCTCGGCAAGGATGTCGGCAGGATCGTCAAGCATGTGAGCTACGAGACGACCGATCCCACGGTCGATTCGCAGGTTATTCAGCTCAAGGACTCCGGGGCCAACACGTTCTTCAACATTGCCATTCCGAAGTTCGCGGCGCAGGCTATCCGCAAGGCGGCCGATATCGGCTGGAAGCCGGCGCACTACCTGAACAACGTGTCGTCGTCCGTTGCTTCGACGATCAAGCCGGCCGGCTTCGAGAACTGCCAGGGCATTCTCACTGCGCAATACCTCATGGATCCGACCGACAAGCAGTGGGATACCCACGCGGAGATGAAGATGTGGAAAGCGTGGATGGCCAAGTCCAACCCGCTGGCCAACCTGACGGATGCGTCCAACGTCTATGCTTATTCCGTGGCATTCCTGATGCACGAAACATTGAAGAAGTGCGGCGACACGCTGACGCGCGAGAACGTCATGAAGCAGGCCGCCAACTTCCAGAAACTGCGCGTGCCGTTGCTGCTGCCGGGCATCACCGTCAGCACCAGCCCGACTGACTTCTACCCGATCCAGGCCGTCCAGTTGTCGCGCTTCAAGGGCGAGAGCTGGGAATTGTTCGGCGAGATTCTGGCGGCGGAAAGCACCTGATTTCCGGGTAATTCTCGGGAGATGGACGGAAAGGCCGCCGGGTTCCGGCGGCCTTTTTTCGTGGAGCCTCAGCGGCTAAGCCCGGCCGTATCGGCCGGCTTGCGCTGCAGCGCCTGGCGGCACTCGGCAGCGTTGATGCGGCCATCCTTGTCGAGGTCGCAGCGCGCGAAATTGCGCTCGGCCTGGGTCATAAATTCGGCCTTGCTGACAAAGCCGGCCTTGTCGGTATCGACGAGCCGGAAATAGGCCGCCTGGCGCCGGATTTGGGCGTCGCTTGGCAGCACGCTGCCGCTGGCCGCCGGGGTGCGGGCGAACAGCTCGTCCTGGGTGAGCTTGCCGTCCTTGTCGGTGTCGAGTTGCTTGAAGCGGGCTTCCTGGCCCGCCGTCCATTCGGCACGGTCGACGAAGCCGTCCTTGTTGGTATCGTAGCGCATCAGGCCCCGGTCCTAGCCGAGGGCAGGAACGGTGAGGGCAGTGAAGGCGCGGCCAAGGCATCAAGTTGATCATCGAGTGTACTCTGATAAGTTGTTTAAGTAACTATAAAAACAATCTAATTGCCCTTACCCGGCTGACTAAGCGCCGATATAGTCCCGTCGGCGGCCAAATTATGGCCGTGCTGAAGTTTTGTTCTCCCCCGAGGTTCTGATGGCCTACGATTATGATCTCTACATCATCGGTGCCGGCTCGGGCGGCGTCCGCGCCTCGCGCATCGCGGCGGGCTACGGGGCGCGGGTGGCGGTCTGCGAGGAGTTCCGCGTCGGCGGCACCTGCGTGATCCGCGGCTGCGTGCCCAAGAAGCTGCTGATGTACGGCTCCAAGTTCGCGCACGAGTTCGAGGATGCCGTTGGCTTCGGCTGGGCCGAGAGCAAGCCGGCGCACTCCTGGGCCAAGCTGCGCGACAACGTCGCCAGGGAAGTCGACCGCCTGAACGTGGTCTACATCCGTCTGCTCGACGGTTCGGGCGTCACCATCCACAAGGGGCGCGGGCGCCTGCTCGACCGCCACACTGTCGAGGTCGGCGACAAGCTCTACACCGCCGACAAGATCCTTGTCGCCACCGGCGGTCATCCCGTGGTGCCCGATATCAAGGGCAAGGAATTCGCCATCACCTCCAACGAGGCGTTCCATCTGCCCGATCCGCTGCCCCGGCGCATCACCATCGTCGGCGGCGGCTACATTGCCGTTGAATTCGCCGGCATCTTCCACGGGCTGGGCAGCGAGGTGCAGATCGTGCTGCGGCGCGACCGCGTGCTGCGCGGCTTCGACGAGGAATGCCGCACCTTCGTGCACGAAGCGCTGGTGCATAACGGCATCAAGATGCGCACCGAGACCGAGATCGTCCGCATCGAAGCCACTGCCAGCGATTCAGGAGGTGGCAAGGCGCCGTACAAGGTGCACACGCCGGCTGGCGGCATGTTCGAGACCGATCTGGTGATGTACGCGACGGGCCGGGCGGCCAATACCGCCGGCATTGGCCTGGAAAAGATCGGCGTGCAGCTCAACAAGGCGGGGGCGGTGGCCGTCGACGAATGGTCGCAGACGACCGCCGACAATATCTGGGCGGTGGGCGATGTGACCGACCGCATCAACCTTACACCGGTGGCGCTCATGGAAGGCCACTGCTTCGCCGACACCGTTTTCGGCAAGCGTCCGCGCAAAGCCAACCATCACGAAGTACCCTCGGCGGTGTTCTGCCAGCCTGAGCTGGCCAATGTTGGTCTCACCGAAGAGCAGGCCCGCCATACGCTGGGCGCCGTGCGCATCTTCACCGCCGCCTTCACGCCGATGAAGAACACCATTTCGGGCCGCCGCGAGCGCACGTTCATGAAGCTGGTCGTCGAGGCCGCGACCGACAAGGTCGTGGGCGTCCACATGGTGGGAGAGGATGCCGCCGAGCTGATCCAGGGCCTGGCGGTGGCGGTGAAGGCCGGCGCCACAAAAGCGCATTTCGATGCCACCGTCGGCATCCATCCGACGGTCGGCGAGGAGTTCGTCACCATGCGCACGGCACGCGCCGAGCCCACGCCCAGGCAGGACGCGGCATGAGCGACCGGCCCGGGCTGTTGCTGCGTGCCTTGCGCGCGGTCGGTCACGCGTCGTTTCTGCCGTTCGGCGTGCGCGATCGCCTCGTCCGTGCGGCGCAATCGCCCGACAACGGCCGCGACCGGGACTTCGAGGCCGATCTGCGCGGCATGCGCTATGCCGGCCATCTCGCGAGCTACATCGACTGGTTCGTGTATTTCTACGGCTGCTACGAGCCGCAGGTCGCCGACGTGCTGGCAAAGCTCGCGGCGTCGTTGCCGCCGGGCCGGCGCACCGTCTGGGATGTCGGTGCTAATTGCGGCCATCACGCGTTGCTGATGGCGGCGGCGCCGAGGTGGTCCATGCCTTCGAGCCCTGGGCACCGGTGCGCGCGCAACTCGTGAAGAACGCGTCGCTCAATGCCGGCGCACGTATTGTCGTTCATCCCTTTGGCCTGGCCGACGTCAACGAGAACCGGCCGTTCCACGCCTCGCTCGGCGGCAACCAGGGAATCGGCGCCTTCGAGGGCGGCTATACCGGGCGGACAAGGCCGTGGCCGACACGCTGCCGCCGTGCCGCGGCGACGATGTCGTGGCCGAAGGCCTGGCGCCGCCGCCCGGCCGGATCAAGATCGATGTCGAGGGCTACGAGCCGCTGGTCCTCAAGGAGCCTGGCAGCCACCCTGGCCAAGCACCGGCCGCTGGTCGCCCTGGAATATCCAGAAGCGGGGCGAGGCCTCTATCCGCAGGGCCGCTCGCCGCTCAGTCTGATGCCCGAAAAATATCTGTTCTACGTCATCGTCGACCGTGGCGGGGGGAGCCCTCGTGCCGTCGAAGCCCGATTCGATGCTCAGTCCCGAGGTCGTCCTGGTCCCGGAAGAGCTGGAAAGGGTCGCCGGGTGAGGCTCGCCTTTTATCCACAGCGCGTATAGGTTCGGCCCCCAATCCGGCCCAGTAACCAAAAGTCGGCCGGCCATGCAGGAGGACGATATGACCGCGATCCAGGGCAAGGCCCACGCGGCGAACAAAGCCCAATCGCGCAGCTCCAGCGCTGCGGACTGGACGCCCACGAGCTGGCGCGGCCGGCCGGCGCTGCAGATGCCGGTCTACGAGGATGCGGCTGCGCTCTCCGGCGCCGAGGCGCGGCTGCGCCGCTATCCGCCGCTGGTCTTCGCCGGCGAGGCGCGCAAGCTCAAGGGTGCCCTGGCCAAGGTCGCCAACGGCGAGGCCTTCCTGCTGCAGGGCGGCGATTGCGCCGAGAGCTTCATCGACTTCACGGCCAACAACATCCGCGACACTTTCCGCGTGCTGCTGCAGATGGCCGTCGTGCTGACCTACGGCGCGGGCGTTCCCGTCGTGAAGCTCGGCCGCATGGCAGGGCAGTTCGCCAAGCCGCGCTCGTCCAACGTCGAGAAGGTGGGCAGCATCGAGCTGCCGTCCTACCGCGGCGACAATGTCAACGGATTCGAGTTCACGCCGGAAGCGCGCAAGCCCGATCCCGAGCGCATGGTGCAGGCCTACAACCAGTCGGCCGCCACGCTCAATCTTCTGCGGGCCTTCGCCCAAGGCGGCTATGCCGACCTGCACGAGGTCAACCGCTGGAACCTCGACTTCGTCGCCAATTCGCCGGCGTCGGCGCGCTACCAGGACCTGGCGGCGCGGCTCGACGAGACGCTGAACTTCATGGCGGCCTGTGGCCTCACCTCGGCCACCACGCCGCAGATCGCCGAGACCGACTTCTTCACCAGCCACGAGGCGCTGCTGCTGCCCTACGAGGAGGCGCTGACGCGCGTCGATTCGACTTCGGGCGACTGGTACGACTGCTCGGCCCACATGCTGTGGATCGGCGACCGTACGCGCCAGCCCGACGGCGCGCATGTCGAGTTCCTGCGCGGCGTGCGCAACCCGCTGGGCTTCAAGTGCGGCCCGACGCTCTCGACCGACGACACGCTGCGCCTGATCGAGACGCTCAATCCCGCCAACGAACCCGGCCGCATCGTCATGATCGTGCGCATGGGGGCGGCCAACGTGGCCGAAAAGCTGCCGCCGCTGGTGCGCGCGGTGAAGCGTTCCGGTCATTTGGTGGTGTGGTCGTGCGATCCCATGCATGGCAACACCGAGAGCGCCTCGAACGGCAGGAAGACCCGCCATTTCAACAACATCCTGCGCGAGGTGACGGAGTTCTTCGCCGTGCATCGCGCCGAGGGAACGCATCCCGGCGGCGTGCATTTCGAGATGACCGGCCAGGAAGTGACGGAGTGCATCGGAGGGTCGACCGACATCACGGTCGAGAACCTGAACGAGCGCTACGAGACGCAGTGCGATCCCAGGCTGAACGCCAGCCAGGCACTCGAACTCGCCTTCCTGCTTGCCGAGCAACTGAAGTCCGAGCGGTTGGCCGCCGAGCGGGCGCGGCCGGCGGGCGCCTGATGCTCGCGCGCGCAAAGCCGGGGGCAGAGGCCACGACTCACCCTGACAACGACGAGATCGAGCGCTACACCGATCATTACTTCAACCGCACCAAGCGGGTGATCGGCAAGTTCGGCGACGCGCGCGTGACCTACGCGATCTTCATGCGCCGCCCCGTGGTGTTCGCGCCCCGGCTGGCGCTCGACTGGCTGGAGGAGCTCGAACGCTCGCGCGGTGCCAAGGCCGAGATCGACCTGCGCTATCAGGAAGGCAAGTGGGTCGGCGCCGGCGAGCCGATGATGTACATCACGGGCTCCTTCTTCCATCTCGTCGATCTCGAGACGATCTTCCTGCAGAAGCTCGGTCCCGCCTGCGTCGCGGCCTACAACGCCTGGACGATGTGCGCCGACATGCCCAAGGCCGCCTTCCTTGCCATGGATGCCCGCCACTGCGCCGGCACCGAGATGGCCGAGATGATGGCCTATGCCGCCTCCGTCGGATCGGCGCGCGCCAAGCGCAAGGTCGGCGCCGTCGGCTTCATCGGCAACGCCACGCATGCGACGGCGCATTTCTTTGGCCGCGATCAGGGGCTCGGCACCATGCCGCACGCCTTGATCGGCTATGCGGGCTCGACGCTGCGCGCCGCCGAGATGTTCAACGAGACCTATCCCGGCGAGCCGATGACTGTGCTGGTCGATTACTTCGCCCGCGAGATCACCGACTCGCTCGACGTCTGCCGGCGGTTTCCCGATTTTGCCGCCAAGGGCCAACTGGCGCTGCGTCTCGACACCACGGGAGGCCGCTACATCGAGGGCCTTGATCCGGCCTCGTCCTACGCGGTGCTGGAACGCTTCTCGCCCGAATCGATCCGCGGCTACCGCAGCGAGGAGGAGCTGCGCTTCCTCGTCGGCACCGGCGTTTCGGCCGCGGCGATCTTCCATCTGCGCGCCGAGCTCGACCGCAACGGCTTCAAGGACGTGAAGATCGTGGCGTCGTCGGGCTTCGGCCCGGCCAAGTGCCGCATCATGGCCGAAGCGAAGGCTCCGATCGACATCGTCGGTTCGGGCTCGTTCCTGCCGTCGAACTGGAGCGAGACCTACGCCACCGCCGACATCGTCGAATATGACGGCGTGCCGCGCGTGAAGGTCGGCCGTGAATTCCTGCTGCGCTCGCGCCAGGGCGGCGGCACGGGGAGCGGCCAGCCGCTGTAACGTTTCCGGAGGAAGCCATGCTCAAGCTCTATTTCGCGCCCGGCGTCTGCTCGACCGTCTCGCATATCGGCCTCGACGAGAGCGGCGCCAAGTACGACTCCCAGTCGATTTCCTTCGCCAAGAACGAGCAGAAGACGCCCGAGTACCTCAAGATCAATCCGCGGGGCCGCGTACCGGCGCTGGCGATCGACGAAGGGGTGATCGTCGAGAACACCGCCATCCTCGACTACATCGCGGCAAGTTCGCGCCGCACCTCATGCCGCAGGATCCCGCGCAGCGCGCCCGCGCCATCTCGCTGATGGCGTGGTTCTCCAACACCGTACACCCGAACTTCACCCATATCAGCCGGCCCGAGCGCTTCGCCACCGACACATCGGTGCATGAGCATCTCAAGGCGACGGGCCGCGAGAATTTCCACGCCAGCCTCAAGGAGATCGACGGACTCCTTGCCGGCAAGAAATGGATCATGGGTGACAAGTTCAGCGTGGTCGACGGCTACGCGCTGGTCTTCTACGGCTGGGGCAAGCGCATCGGCCTGCCGGTGGACGCACTCAAGAACTACACCGCCTGGAAGGACCGCATGCTGGCGCGGCCGGCCGTCAAACGCGTCCTCGAACGCGAGCAGAGCGTGCTGCTGGCGGCCTAACTAGGCTACGAAGCTCTGGTACATGAATCGCAGGTCCTGCTTTTCCTGCGGCGTGATCTCGCCGTCGAGTACGCGGGCTTCCCAGGCGCGCAGTTTGCGCTTGATCTCGTTGGGCGTGCGCGGGCTCAGCAGCACCATGAAGAACTACTCGTGCGGGGAGAGGTCGCGGGCGCGGCGATAGCCGAACGGGCCGTTGCCGAGCGAGCGATTGGCGCCGCCACCACCGCCGCCGCCTCCGCCTCCGCCACTAAACGGGCCGGTGTGATTGGGCGAGGGGCCGGACTGATTGGGACGGATGTCGTGCGACAGGATCGCGTCCCACGAGAGTCCGGCTTCGCGAACCATGGTCGACGCAAGTTTGGCCGCAGCCAACGCCTCGCCGGCGTGGTCGCTGCCAAGAATCTCCAACACCTTCGCCAAGGTGGCGCGGTTGAGCGTCGCGGCGCGCTCCTGGTGGCGGACGCGGATATCGGGATGGCTGCTGACATGCCGGATGCTGGCCAGCGCGCCAGCGGCGATGGCCGGGGGCAGGGAGGTGGTGAAGATGAAGCCGTTGCCGCAGGAACGCACGAAGTCGATGAGCGACGCCGAGCCCGTGATGTAGCCGCCGACCACGCCGGCCGCCTTGGCAAGCGTGGCCTAGACGATGTCGACCTTGTCGAGCACGCCGTCGCGTTCGGCGACGCCGGCGCCACGCAGGCCATACATGCCGACTGCGTGCACCTCATCGAGATAGACCAGCGCGTTGTAGCAATGGGCGACGTCGCAAAGCGCGCCGATCGGCGAGATATCGCCGTCCATCGAGTAGACCGATTCGAAGGCCACGATCTTGGGTGTCTTGGGATCGGCGCCGGCCAGAAGCTCCTCGAGGTGCGCCACATCGTTGTGGCGAAAGATGCGGCGCTTGGCGCTGGAATGGCGGATGCCGGCGATCATCGAGGCGTGATTCAGGGCGTCGGAATAGAGCTCGCAGCCCGGCAGCATCGAGCCCAGCGTCGCCAGCGTCGTTTCGTTGGCGACATAGCCCGAGGTGAAGATCAGGGCGGCTTCCTTGGCGTGCAAGGTCGCCAACTCGCGCTCCAGCGCGGCGTGCAGCGTTTTGGTGCCGGAGATGTTGCGCGTGCCGCCCGCGCCCGAGCCCTGGGCGCCGATGGCGGCCTGCATGGCCTCCAGCACGACGGGATGCTGGCTCATGGCGAGATAGTCGTTGGAGCACCAGACGGTGACATCGCGCGTGGTGCCGTCGCGATGCAGGCGGGCGCGCGGGAAGGCACCGGCGATGCGCTCCAGCTCGGCGAACACGCGATAACGGCCCTCGTCATGAAGGCGTTGCAGGTGGCCTGAGAAAAATGCCTCGTAGTCCATCGATCCCCCGACGCCGCCGATTTTAGTCGGATCGCCTACGAACAATAGGGAATTATGGTCGCGGTCGGCTTTGATCCAGCGCACGAATCCGTGATTTTAGGCCAGCACCGAGAGGATGATCGCGACGCTGAGGAAGAGCGACACCGAGAGCAGCGGCAGCGCCCCCAGCCAGCGCACGGTGTCGGGCAGGATCTCCCAGTAGCGCATCGTGGGAAAGGCAGCCCAGATGGCAAACAGCAGACCTACCGCCCAGATGGCTCTGACGCGGATGCGCTGGTAGGTGCCGTCCGGTGGATCCTTCATGGCCGAAGGCTGTGAACGATGACGTTCAACCCTTGAAGTGCCCCTCCGACTTGAGGTCGGCGAGGGCGGCGTCGAGCGACTGGCGCAGGCGGCCGAACAGGTCGGCCAGCTCCGTCTCGTTGATGATCAGCGGCGGGCAGATGGCGATGCGGTCGCCCATGTTGCGGATGAACAGGCCGCGCTCCTGGGCGTGCGTCGCCACCCGGGCTCCGGCGCCGACCGCCGCCAGGTCGAACGGCGTCTTGGTCTTCTTGTCGGCCACGATCTCGAGCGCGCCGAACATGCCGATGCCCATCGCCTCGCCGACCAGCGGATGGTTGGCAAAGGACTGCAGGTGCTTCTGGAACACCGGGCTCATGCGCTTGGCGTGGCCGAACAGGTCGATCTCGTCGTAGATCTTCTGCGCTTCCAGCGCGACGGCTGCCGCCACCGGATGGCCGGAGTAGGTGAAGCCGTGGCCCCAGGTGCCGATCTTGTCGCTCTCGCTCATCAGCGCCTGGTAGACCTTGTCGTTGATCATCACCGCCGAGATCGGCAGGAACGACGCTGACAGCGCCTTGGCGCAGGTCAGGATGTCGGGCTTGATGTTGAGCGTCTGGCAGCCCCAGACATTGCCGGTGCGTCCGAAGCCGCAGATCACCTCGTCGGCGATGAACAGCATGTCGTACTTCTTGCAGACGGCCTGGATCTTCTCGTAGTAGCCTTTGGGCGGCACGATGACGCCGCCGGCGCCCATCACCGGTTCGCAGATCATCGCGGCGACCTGCTCGCCGCCGCCTTCCTTGAGGATCAGCTCCTCGAGCTCCTCGGCGCAGCGCGTGGCAAACTGTTCCTCGCTCTCGCCGTCCTTGCCGAAGCGATAGAAGTGCGGGCAGCTCGTGTGCAGGATTCCGGCGATCGGCAGGTCGAAGGAGCGATGGTTGGTCGGCAGGCCGGTGAGGCTCGCCGCCGCCACGGTGACGCCGTGATAGCCCTTGATGCGCGAGACAATCTTCTTCTTGAGCGGCCGGCCAAGCGCATTGTTCATGTACCACACCATCTTGATGACGGTGTCGTTGGCCTCGGAGCCGGAGTTGGCGAAGAACACCTTCGACATCTCGACCGGCGCCATCGACTTCACCTTCTCGGCGAGGTTGATGGCGGGCTCGTGGGAGCGCTGGTTGAAGGCATGATAGAACGGCAGCTGCTTCATCTGCTCGTAGGCGACCGTCGCCAGCCGCTCGTTGCTGAAGCCCAGTGCCGCCGACCACAGGCCGGCCATGCCCTCGATATATTCCTTGCCGTCGTCGTCCATGACGTAGACGCCTCGGCCGCGCACGATGGTTATGGGCCCGCTGGCCTCGTGCTTCTTGAAGTTGGTGTAGGGGTGCAGATGGTGCGCGATATCGCGCGCGGCGTTGGAATTACCGCGAAAACTGCGTGGAACGTCGTTCATGGCCGCACCTCAGGGACAAATTGGTGTGCCCGGGACGATAACCACCGCTGGCTGCCGTTGTCCAATGTCGCGCCTGTGTGAATTGACGGGCGCGGAAAGGCAGGTCAATTTGCCCCGAGATATGCACCTGCGCATACGCAGCCGATCCGGGCTCGAGCCGGGTCGCGGCGGTCTTGCGTGCGCGGGCAATACAACAGGGGGACCAAGGATGCTGTTTACGCTTCGCCGTTCGTTCGCGCTCGCCACGATGGCCTGTGCCGCGATTTCAGTCGGCTCGGTCGCCGACGCCAAGACATTCCGCTGGGCGAATGCCGGCGACGTCAGCTCGATGGATCCCTACGCCCGCCAGGAAACCTTCCTGTTGACCTTCACCGCGAACATCTACGATCCGCTGATCCGCCGCGACAAGGACCTCAAGCTCGAGGCCGCACTCGCCGCCAAGTGGGGCCAGGTCGACAAGACCACCTGGTTCTTCGATCTGCGTCCGGGTGTGAAGTTCACCGACGGCACGCCGTTCACGGCCGACGACGCGGTGTTCTCGCTCAACCGCGCCAACGGCCCGGGCTCGAACATGGGCAGCAACTTCGCTTCGGTGAAGGAGATCAAGAAGGTCAACGACCTGCGTATCGAGATCGTCACCAAGTATCCCGATCCGCTGCTCGCCGACAAATGGGCGGCACTCAGCATGATGTCGAAGGCATGGGCGGAGAAGAACAACGCACTCAATTCCGCCGACATGACTAAGAACGAGGAGAATTTCGCGACCCGCAACGCCATGGGCACCGGCCCGTTCATGCTGAAGGAGCGCCGCGCCGGCGAACGCACCGTGCTGGTGCCGAACCTGGGCTGGTGGGACAAGCCGACGCACAATCTCACCGAGGTGATCTTCACGCCGGTCTCCAATCCGGCGACGCGAGTCGCGGCGATCAAGGCGGGCGACATCGACATGATGTACGAGGTGCCGCCGGCCGACACCGAGACTCTGAAGAAGGACGTCAACGTCAAGGTGCTGGAAGGCCCCGAGACGCGCGTCGTCTATCTCGGCTTCGACCAGGAGCGCGACGAGCTGCTCGAGTCCAACGTCAAGGGCAAGAACCCGTTCAAGGACAAGCGCGTGCGCGAGGCCATGCACCGCTCGATCGACGTCGAGGCGATCAAGCGCACGGTGATGCGCGGCCAGTCGTTTCCGACCGACCTGATGGTGGCGCCCGGTATCAACGGCTACATGAAGGATCTCGACAAGCGGCCAGCACTGCTGACGCCGGAGCAGGGCAAGAAGATGCTGGCCGACGCCGGCTATCCCAGCGGCTTCGAGACCGGCATGGATTGCCCGAACGACCGCTACGTCAACGACGAGAAGATCTGTCAGGCCGTGGTGGCGATGCTGGCCAAGATCGGCATCAAGGTGAATTTGCGGGCGCAGACCCGCAACCTTTACTTCGCTAAGATCCTGCGCAAGGCCGACGGCAAGCCGGGTGAGCTCAGCTTCTACATGCTGGGCTGGTCGCCGGCCCAGACCTACGACGT
>CAMDQJ010000067.1 GCA_945905835.1 Asaia bogorensis | reverse complement strand
CCCCCAGCAATAACTACGTCTTCGTATAGCCAGCGATCTTCAAGCCACCCGCGATCTCGTCGAGAACGATGGGATCGTCGATGGTGGCCGGCATGGTCCACGGCTCGCCGTCGGCGATCTTCTGCATGGTGCCGCGCAGGATCTTGCCGGAGCGGGTCTTGGGCAGGCGCTGGACGACGATGGCGGTCTTGAAGAAGGCGACGGGGCCGATGCGGTCGCGGACCATGGCGACGACGTCCTTGACGATCTCGGCCTCGGGGCGGACGACGCCGGACTTCAGCACCAGGAAACCGAAGGGAACCTGGCCCTTGAGCTCGTCGGCGACGCCGATCACGGCGCATTCTGCGACGTCGTCGTGCGAGCCCAGCACCTCCTCCATCTGTCCCGTCGACAGGCGATGGCCGGCGACGTTGATGACGTCGTCGACGCGCGTCATCACCGAGACGTAACCGTCGGCGTCTATGAAGCCCGCATCGCCGCTCTTGTAGTAGCCGGGATACTCCGCGAGGTAGGCCTGCTTGAAACGCTCGTCGGCGTTCCACAGCGTCGGGAAGGTTCCCGGCGGCAGCGGCAGCTTGCCGACCAGGGCGCCGACCTCGCCCGCTTTCAGCTTCTGGCCCTTGTCGTCGAGCACCTCGATCTGCCAGCCGGGCGACGGCACCGAGGTCGAGCCGGGTTTCACCGGCATGGGATCGAGGCCGACGAAGTTGCCGCAGATCGCCCAGCCGGTCTCGGTCTGCCACCAATGGTCGATGATCGGCACGCCCAGCATCTTCTGCGCCCACTGAATGGTCGGCGGATCGCCGCGCTCGCCGGCCAGGAACAGGTGCCGGAATTGCGCCAAGTCGTATTTCTTCAGGAGCTTGCCGTCGGGGTCTTCCTTCTTGATGGCGCGGAAGGCCGTCGGCGCGGTGAACAGCGCCACCGCCTTGTGCTCGGAGATGACGCGCCAGAAGGCGCCTGAATCGGGCGTGCCGACCGGCTTGCCCTCGTAGAGGATGGTGGTGGCGCCGTAGATCAGCGGGCCATAGGCGATGTAGCTGTGGCCGACCACCCAGCCCACATCCGACGCGCACCACCACACTTCGCCGGGCTGGATGCCGTAGAGGTTCTTCATCGACCAGTGGAGAGCGACCGCGTAGCCGCCATTGTCGCGCACCACGCCCTTGGGCTGGCCGGTCGTGCCCGAGGTGTAGAGGATGTAGAGCGGATCGGTCGACCTTACCGGCACGCAATCGTGCGGCTTGGCGGCGGCAACCGCCTCGTTCCAGTCGAGGTCGCGGCCGGCGACCAGCCCGGCCTTCGCTTGCGGGCGCTGCAGCACGAGGCAGCGCGGGATCTTGTGCTTGGCGAGTTCGATCGCGTGATCGAGCAGTGGCTTGTAGAGCACGATGCGGCCCGGCTCGACACCGCACGACGCCGTCAGCACCAGCTTGGGCGTGCAGTCGTCGATGCGGGTGGCAAGCTCGTTCGCCGCAAAACCGCCGAACACCACGGAGTGCACAGCGCCGAGACGGGCGCAGGCCAGCATCGCCATCACGGCTTCCGGCATCATCGCCATGTAGATGATGACGCGGTCGCCCTTGCCGACACCTTGGGCCGCGATGGCCCCGGCCAGTTTCGCGACGGCATCGCGCAGCTCGCGGTAAGTAAAGGTCTTCTTGGTGCTGGTGACGGGCGAGTCGTAGATCAGCGCCGCCTGCTCGGCCCTGCCGCGCTCGACGTGGCGATCGAGCGCGTTGTAGCAGGTGTTGAGCTCCCCATCGGGATACCAGCGATAGAACGGCGCGCGCGAGGCATCGAGGGCGCGGGTCGGCGGCCGGGTCCAGTCGATCGCCTTGGCCTGCTCCAGCCAGAAGCCTTCCGGATCGTCGAGCGAGCGCGCGTGAAGGGCGCGGTACGTGTCGCCGGCAGCCATCGTTCCTCCCGGCCTATTGCGTGGTAATGGGAATGCCGGCGGCCTTCACCAGGGCGGCGTTGGTCGCGATCTCGCGGGCGATCTCGCGGTCGAACTCCTTGGGCTCCATCAGCAGCGGCTCGGCGCCGAGCTGCGCCAGGCGGGCGCGTACCTCGGGATTGGCCAGCACCTTGGCGGTCTCGGCATGGAGACGATCGACGATGTCGCGCGGCGTGCCGGCCGGCGCGAACATGCCGACCCAGAAATTGTAATCGGAGTCGGGCACGCCGAGCTCGACCGTGGTCGGCAGGTCGGGCAGCGCCGCCGAACGCTTGGTACTGCCCATGCCGAGCGCCAGCACGCGCTTGTCGGCCAGCATCGGCAGGCAAACGTTGACCGGGCAGAAATAGTAATCGACGCGGCCGGCCATGACCTCGTTCAGCGCCTCGGGCGTGCCCTTGAACGGGATGTGGACGGCGTCGATGCCGGCGCCGACTCTGAAGCGCTCGGCGTTGAGCTGGTTGGCCGTGCCGACGCCGGCCGAGCCGTAGTTGAGCGCGCCGGGCCTGGCCTTGGCCTCGGCGATCAGCGCCTTCACCGAGGCAAGGCCGCGCGACGGCGCCACCACCAGCGCCTGCGGCAGGAGTGCCAGCGGCGTGATGCCGGTGAGGTCGCGCAGCGTGTTGTAGGAGGTGTTGGGATAGGTCGTGGGCGTGATGGTGTAGGACGAGGACTGCACCAGGATGGTGTAGCCGTCGGGCTTGGCGCGCGCGACGGCGCCGGTGCCGATGGTGCCGCCGGCGCCCGGCTTGTTGTCGACGATGAAGGTCTGGCCGAGCTGCTCGCTGAGACGCGCCGCCACGGTGCGCGCCATCACGTCGGTGGCGCTGCCCGCCGTCAGCGGCACGACGATATGGACCGGCTTGTTCGGCCAGGTCTGCGCCGTCGACGCGGTGGAGACCTGGCAGAGCGCCAAAGAGGCGACCCAGATGTGTAGCCTTGTCAATGTTCCCCCCGCCGTTTGATGCGCTAGGATCGGCCGACTGACAAGGGGGTTGGCGCGATGCGGCTGGTGGCATCCATGGGACTGGGACTGATGCTGGCGCTGGCGGCAACAGCCGGCGTGGCGGCGCAGACCTGGAGCGAATACCGGAACTGAATCGGGTCGGTCAGTGCCTCCAGCTTCGGGCCCTCGCCCTCCTCGAACCAGACTTTTTGGCCGAGCGCATCGGGGATCACGAGGATATCCGAGAAGATGATGGCGGCCCGACCGGCGGGCGCTACCGCGTCGAGGTGCCGGGCATCCCGAAGGAGGATACGGCCCAGGTTTCGGTGCAAGGCAAGAATATCCCCATGAAGCAGGCGACGGTCGAGCTGGCCGACGTCACCTATCTCGACTATCCGGCGGAGGCGGTGGCCGGGCTCACGCCACAACAGGCGCTGGCGAATACCCGCGACGGTTCGGCCAAGGGCCACAGGCTGGTGAGCGACAGGACGCTGACCGTGAGCGGATTCGCCGCCCGCGAATACGTCGTCGAGCAGAAGGGCAACGTCATCCTGGTCATCCGCAGCACCTTCACAGGCGTGCGTCTCTACCAGGCGATCGTCGTTACCGAGGGCGGCGGCGTCAACCGCCCGCTGACGCGGCGCTTCATCGGCTCATTCAATCTGGTGACGCCATGAACCGCCGCACGATCCTCGCCGCGTCCCTCCTCGTCCTCGCCGCCCCAGGCGCAAGGGCCGAGGGCTGGAGCGAATACCGCTCCGAGGACGGCCGCACGCGCGTGCGCCTGCCGGGCATGCCGGCGGTGCGGACGGAGCAGATCTCGATCGCCCTCGGCGAAACCGCGCCGATGACCGAGGCGGTGGTGAAGCAGGGCGGCACGACCTACCTGGTGTCGCACATCGCCTATCCAAGGCGCATCTCGCAGTCGGCCTCGGCCGAGTGGATGCTCGATCACTTCCGCAACAAGATGTCGGCCGGCCACACGCTGCGCGCCGAGAAGCCGCTCACCGCCGGCCGCTCGCAGGGCCGCGCGTTCCAGGTCGTCGAGGCCCCGGGCGCCGTCCATGCCGTGCGCCTCTACTGGGTGCGCGGCGGGCTCTACCAGCTGGTGGCCAGCGGCAGCGCCGGCATCGAGGCCAAACCCGATACGCGCACTTTCCTCGAGTCCTTCGAGATCATTCCGACCTGAACAGATGGAGCGCGCCATGAAGCGCAGAACGATCCTGAGTGCGTCAGCGTTAGCCTTCGCCAGTCCCGCCGTCCTCGCGCAAGGCAGCAACCTGGGCACCTACCCCAACAAGCCGATCCGCCTGATCGTGCCTTACGGTCCGGGCGGCTCGGCCGACCAGGTGGCGCGCATCTATGCCGAGCGCATGAGCACGACGATCGGCCAGCAGATCGTGGTCGAGGACAAGCCGGGAGCCTCCGGCGGCGTCGGCGCGGCGATGGTCGCGGCGGCCCCACCCGACGGCTACACGCTGCTGCTGTCGCCCAGCGCCATCATGACCATCACGCCTTATGTCCGGAAGGCGCCGTACAATCCCGACGACCTGATGGCGGCAACGCGGCTCTGGACGCCGCTCTTGAGCGTCACCATCACCAACAAGCTCGGCGCCACGACGTGGCAGGAGTTCGTGGCGCTGGCCAAGCAAAAGCCCGGCGAGTTCTGGTACGGCTCCTCGGGCCTCGGCACGGTGACGCATCTCACCGGCGAGGTGCTGACGCGCGCCGCCGGCATCAGGATGCAGCACTCGCCCTACAAGACCATCGTCGATGCCGTGGGCGACGTCTTCGACGGCCGCATCCAGATGGTGTTCGACCCGTCCTTCGTGCCCTACGCCAAGTCGGGCAAGTGCCGCGTCGTGCTGACCGACGGGCCGACGCGCTTTGCCGACCTGCCCGACGTGCCGACGGCGCGCGAACTCGGGCTCGATCTAAAGGGCTTCGGCGATTCCAACTGGTTCGGCCTGTTCGCCCCCAAGGGCACGCCGGTCGCGATCGCGCAGCGCATCTCGGACGAGGCCAAGAAGGCCGCCGCCGATCCCGACATCAAGGCCAAGGTGACGCTGGTGGCGCAGACCGCGCACCATCAATCGCCGCAGGAATTCACGGCTCAGGTGGCGAAGGACAAGGTGTTCTTCGCCGCCCTCATCAAGGAGCTCGACATCAAGCTGGAATAGTCAGAGGAGCGAGCCGCGAAGCGGCGCGCTCCGATGATCAGGTCTGCTGGATCGCCGACAGGATCCACTTGCCGCCGCCGCTGCGCAGGAAGGTCCAGACTTCGGTCACCTCGGTGCGCACCTGCTCGTTGCCTTCGACGATGCGGCCGTCGGCAATCTGGCGCGTGGTTTCGATCATGCTGAAGCGCATGGCGACGGTAGCGTAGTCCATGGCGCCTTCGCTCCACGCCTCGGCCAGGTCGCCCTGCTCGAGCTTGACCGCCTCGCAGCGGTTCTCGACGCCGCGGCTGGCATTGGCCGAAAGCTCCTCGGAGAAGTAGCCGACCATCTCGGGTGTCGCGAGGCCGCGCAGGGCCGCGAGGTCGCCCTTGCTGTAGGCGGTCTGGATGCCCGACAGCAGGCCCTCGAAGGCCTGGTAGTCCTCGGTCGCGATGGCGAGCTGCGGCTGTGCGCCGCCGGCCATCGACGCGCCGGACGAGCCACCGACCAACTCAGGGCCGTTGCTGAGGCGAGGCGTGGCGTTCATCGCGGGGGCGGCGTAGGCATGGGCCATGCCGGCGGGCTGGGTGCGGTTGGCGCTCCAGCTGCGGTACAGGCGATAGGCGAGGTAGCCGATGCCGCCGATCAGCGCGAGCTGGATCAGCAGGCCGAGGAAGCCGGCGCCGCCGCTCAGGCCGCCGCCGAGGCCGCCGCCGAACATCATGCCCATGAGGCCGGCGCCCAGCATGCCGCCCATCAGGCCGGACATGAACGGATTGCGCGACATGAACCCGCCGGGGGCAGGTGCGCCAGGCGCCGTGGTGCCCGGCGCAGGCTTCTGTGCCTGCTGGGGCGTCGTGCTGCGCTCGACCGGCTTGCTGGAGGGCGCGGTCTGGGTCGGCGGAGCCGCCTGGTCGGTCTTGCTGCCTTTGCTGCCCGAACCCTGGCCGCCGCCCGGACGGGCATCGGCCGGGAAGGACGCCAGCGTCGGCGCCGCGAGGATCAAGGCGGCGAGCAACGCGAACCAACGAATATTCTTCATCTGGAGAGCACCCCTGTTGTCGGACATTGCCGGCGCCCATGATGTTAGGCGTATATCGCCCTCATACAAGATACAATTTGCGTCTTTTCCCAGGCGCCGCTTGCGGGGGTCGGTCAATTTGCAGACACCGACCGAGCTCGAATCGCACATGGTTCGCCGATCTACGTCGCGCCCTCCTGGTAGCGGCGCGCACCTCTTTCCGTAATTCAGGCAGGTGTTCTTAGCCCTACTTCGTGAGAAAGTAGCCGGCGCTCGGGAGGCTACAGGACACGATTATGGCCAAGACCAAATCGAAGAAGGGTTCAGGCAAGGGCAAGCCCGCCAAGGCAAAAGCGGCCAAGGCAAAGAAGCCCGCGGCTAAGAAGAAAGCCGCCGCCAAGAAAAAGCCCACCCTCGCCAAGCCCACCCGCGCGCCCGTCCCACGTCCATCCCTCCGCCGCTCCACCAAATCCCGCCCCGCCGTCGCCCGCATGCCCGGCGCCCGTCCCGCGCCTCATCGCGCGGCGGCACCCGCCCAGGGCATCTTCGAGCGCGACCTCGACAAGAACGCCGCCAACTTCGCCGCCCTCACGCCGCTGCAGTTCCTCGAGCGCACCGCCTCGGTCTACCCGGACCACACCGCCCTGGTGCACGGCCCGCGCCGCCAGAGCTGGGGCGAGACCTATGCGCGCTGCCGCCGCCTCGCCTCGGCGCTGGACAAGCGCGGCATAGGCAAGGGCGACACCGTGGTCATCATGGCGCCCAACATCCCCGAGATGTACGAGGCGCATTTCGGCGTGCCGATGAGCGGCGCGGTGCTGAACTGCCTCAACACCCGCCTCGATGCCGCGATGCTGGCCTTCATCCTCGACCACAGCGAGGCCAAGGTGCTGCTGGTCGACCGCGAGTATCACCGCGTCGCCCACGAGGCGCTGGCGCTCGCCACGGTGCGGCCGCTGGTCGTCGACATCGACGATCCGCAATGCGACGACCGCGCCCCGATCGGCACCACGACCTACGAGATGTTCCTGACCTCGGGCGATCCCGACTACGCCTGGGCCTTCCCCGCCGACGAATGGGACGCGATCTCGCTCAACTACACCTCGGGCACCACCGGCAATCCCAAGGGCGTGGTCTTCCATCATCGCGGCGCGGCACTCGCGTGCTACGGCAACGCCGTGCAATGGCCGATCGGCCTGCATCCGGTTTATCTGTGGACGCTGCCGATGTTCCATTGCAACGGCTGGTGCTTCCCGTGGACGCTGGCGCTGGTCGCCGGCACCTCGGTGTGCCTGCGCCGCATCTCGGCCAAGACCATCTTCGACGCGCTGGTCGACCATGAGGTGACGCACATGTGCGGCGCGCCGATCATCATGCAGTTCATCATCGGCGCCACGGCGGCCGACAAGCGCGCGCTGCCGCGGCGGGTCGAGTTCATGACGGCGGCCGCTCCGCCGCCCGCCGCTGTGCTCGAGGCGCTGGAGAAGGAGAATTTCCGCGTCACGCACGTCTATGGGCTGACCGAGGTCTACGGGCCGGCGACGGTTTGCGCCTGGCACGAGGAATGGGACACGCTCGATTCCTCCGAACGCGCGCGGCTGAAGGCGCGCCAGGGCGTGCGCTACACCGCCGAGGAGGGCGTGACGGTGATGGATCCCATCGCCATGAAGGAGGTGCCGCGCGACGGCAACACCATGGGCGAGGTCATGTTCCGCGGTAATCTGGTGATGAAGGGCTACCTCAAGAACCCCACGGCGACGCGCGAGGCTTTCGAGCACGGCTGGTTCCATTCGGGCGATCTCGGCGTGCTGCACGAGGACGGCTACATCGAGCTGCGCGACCGCTCCAAGGACATCATCATCTCGGGCGGCGAGAACATCTCGACCATCGAGGTCGAGGGCGTGATCATAAAACATCCCGCCGTCGCCAATGTCGCCGTGGTCGCCAAGCCCGACGAGAAATGGGGCGAGACGCCCTGCGCATTCGTCGTGCTGAAACCGGGGGCGGAAGCGACGGTCGAGGAGATCGTGGCCCACTGCCGCGCCAACCTCGCCGGCTACAAATGCCCGCGCTACGTGGTCTTCCGCGAGTTGCCGATGACGTCGACCGGCAAGGTGCAGAAGTTCGTGCTGCGCGAGTGGGCGAAGGCGGCTTAGCTGGGGGCGCGCCACTCCAGTGGCGCCCCCCAGCAGACCATTACCCCGCCATAATCCTTCGTCTAAAAAGACGCGATGGCCGCTGAAGGCACCCTGATCGCAACCACCCGCACCGGCGTGCGCCCTCTCAGCGTGCGCGGGGAGCCGCTGCACAACGCCGCCACCCAGCTCCGCCGCGTCGTCCGCCGCCGCCTCGGCGACGGCCCGGCCGATCTCTTGGCCGACCCGCAGCCGCACGAGGATGGCGCCACCATCGACTGGTACGCCGGCTGGGAGGGCGAGGTCCGGCCGCTCGCCGACCTCGAACCCGAGGCGCGACTCTCCGCCATCAGCGCCGTCGACAAGGGCCTGTCCGACATCAACCTGCTCGGCCAGACGCTGGCCGGCGCCGGCGATCCCGAGAACACCGGCCTGGTCGGCAAGTCGCTGCAGCTCGCCGCCCGCCGCCCGGCGGAGTCCTTCATCTATATGGTCGGCGACAGACCGGTGGTCGTGGCCTGGGGCTACGAGAAGGAAGACGCGCCGGCCGTGATGCCGCGCGCGATCGCGCCCATTCCCGAGCCGCCGCCGCCCACGCCGCACGTTTCCGTCCTCGAGCCGCCACTGGTCGCCGCGCCCGTGCCGGCGCTGCGTCCCGCCGCCGCGAGCATCCCGTGGTTCCGCACGCTCGCTGTCGCGCTGCCGCTCCTGCTGCTGCTGGTCGGCGGCATGTGGGGACTGCGCGGCTGCCTGCCCGAGGATCCGACGCTCGCCGTCAACACGCGGGAAGGCCCGCCGGCGCTGCCCGCGCCCGCGTCGGGCCCCGCTCCGCTGCTCGTGCTGAAGGCCTCGCTCTCGACCGAACAGGCCCGCGAGCAGGCGCTGCAGCGCGAGCTCGCCGCCATCGATGTCGAACTGAAGAAACGTATCGCCGACTGCAAGCCGCCGGAGCCGCCCAAGCCGCCGCCGCAGGTCGCCGCCGTGGCACCGCCACCGCCCGCCCCGACACCGCCACCCGTGCAGGCCGCGCCCAAGCCCGCGCCCGCGCCGCCACCGCAGCCCACGCGTCCGGCCGACGACAAGCTGCGTCTACCGACGGGGCCGACCAACAACTATTCTTTCATGAGCGGCTGCTGGCGCACCGATCCGTTCCAGCACGAGCGCGGCTACGCAGCCGGCGTCTCGACCTACTGCTTCGACGGCAACGGCAACGGCCAGCTCGAATGGCGGCGCGGCCGCACCGCCTGCCGCACCCGCGCCCAGGCGCGCTTCCAGGGCTCAGGGCTGGCGCTGCGCGACGGCGACGCGACCTGCAACGACGGCTCGCATTGGTACGCCGATTCGCTGGTCTGCCAGCGCGGCGCCGACAACGTCGCCTTCTGCACCGGCAACTCCCAGGGCGGCACGCGCGGCCCGGTGAGCTGGACGGTCAACCTGCACAAGCTGAACTGACCGAGCGCTACCACCACCACCCACGTGCAGAAATGACTTTCTGCATTTTCCGGAGGTGAACGGGTAGAGTACCGGCGCAATGTCCTCCCCTTCTCCTCGCGGCGCGCGTGACCTGGCGCAGCTTCCAGATCGGCGCGTGGCGGATGATCCCGCCGGGCTTGGCCTCGCTGCCCTTCGGCATCGGCTTCGGCGTCGCCGCTTCGCAGAAGGGTCTCAGCGCCTTCGAGACCACGCTGATGAGCGTCACCGTCTTCGCCGGCACCAGCCAGATGGTGGCGCTCGACCTGTGGGCCCAGCCGCTGCCGCTGGTGGCGCTGTTCGTCTCGGTGTTCGTGGCCAACCTGCGCTACTTCGTGATGGGCGCCGCCCTGCAGCCGCACCTGCCGCATCTGCCGTGGTGGCTGCAGCCGCCGGTCTGGCACGTCACCGTCGACCAGAACTGGGCGGTCAACATCGCCGAGTACCGCAACGGCCACGGCGACCTCGGCAAGTTCCTCGGCGGCGGCTTCACCATGGCCTGCATCTGGCCAGGCTCTTGCCTGATCGGCCATCTCGCCGCCGGCGGCTTCCTCTCCGACCCCGATGTCGCGCGCCGCTTCGGCCTCGACTTCGTCGGCGTCGCCGTCTTCGTCGTGGTGGCCGTGAGCCTCTATCGCGGCAAGCGCGACCTCGCGCCCTGGGTCGTGGCGGCCGCCACGGCCCTCGCCTCGAAAGGACTGATCGGCGGCAACTGGTACATCGTCATCGGCGGCGTGGTCGGCGGTCTTTACGGAGCTTGGCGAGGTACGAGGACGCGCGATGTCCGCCAGTCCTGAGAACCTTTTGGCGATCCTGGTCATGGCCTGCGCCGCCATGCTGGCCAAGAGCGGCGGCTTCATCGCCATGCGCTGGCTCGGCCGCCACCGCTTCGTCTCGGCCTGGCTCGATCACGCCCCGGGCTCGGTGCTGGTGGCCGCCGCGACGGTGCCGATCGCCAGCGTCGGCGGCTCCTATGTCGCGGGTGCCGTGGTCGGCGCCGCGGTCGCGCGGCTGGCCGGCGGCTTCACGCCCGGCCTCTTCGCCGCCATCGGCGCCGTGGCGCTCGCGCGCTGGGCGGGACTCGCCTAGGCACAAACAAAACGGGCTCCCCCCGGCACGTTCGCCGGATGGGGAGCCCTTTGTGATCCGGCAAAGCCGCTTTAGTGAACGAGCGTGCTCAACCGGAGGATCTGGTCTTTGAGCTGGAGCTTCTGCTTCTTGAGGTTGCAGATGGCGTCGTCGTCGGGGTGTGGTCGCAGGCACTCCTGCGAGCTCTTTTGCTCAAGTGAAGCATGCTTCTCCTTGAGCGACTCGATCTGGTCCACGGTGCTCATTGGCATCCTCCGAGCTGGTTGCGGACAGGCCAATCCTGACTCCGGGTTTTCGGCGAGTCACGCAAAAATCGCCCGGCTGCCGAAGTTGTTCACAAAGGTCTAGGATGGTCAGCATGTCTGAACCTTCCCGCCTCATCATCGGCATCTCCGGCGCCTCCGGCGTCATCTATGGCGTGCGATTGCTGCAGGCATTGAAGGATCTGCCGGTCGAGGCGCATCTCGTCATGACGCAGACGGCAAAAATTACGCTGGCCTATGAAACCGACTACAAGGTCGCAGCGTTACAACGAGTCGCCCATACGACCTACCGCGCCGACGATCTCGCTGCCGCGATATCGAGCGGCTCGTTTCGGACCATGGGCATGATCGTGGCACCTTGTTCCATGCGCAGCCTGGGCGAGATCGCCAACGGCATCAGCACCAACCTCTTGACCCGCGCCGCCGACGTCGTGCTCAAGGAAAGGCGCAAGCTAGTGCTGATGGTGCGCGAGACGCCGCTGCACGCCATCCATCTCGCCAACATGACGCGCTTGGCTGAAATGGGCGCCATCATCGCGCCGCCGGTGCCGGCCTTTTACAACAGGCCGAAGACCCTCGACGACGTCATCGACCACACGGTGGGCCGCGTGCTCGACCTGTTCGATCTCGACACGGGCAAGGTCAAGCGCTGGAGCTAGTCAGCGCAACCGCTCTATCGATCTCCACCTTCGGCAAGTCCGGAAACGCTCCCGCCGCCAGCGCCGCGACGGCCGCACGGTCCTTGGCATCGGGCGTCACACCGAGACACACCGCATAGACCCCGAGATTGCCGATCGCCGCGCGCAGGCGCTTTTCGGGCGGTCGGTCGCGGTCGGCGGGCGGGGAATAGAGGCTGGCGAGCTTCAGCTGCTCGGCATGCTCGGCCGCCAGCTCGGCATCGGCGACCCGCCGGCGCGCCGCCTCGACGGTCTCGGGCAGGGCCTCGGCCCACGGCTTGTCCTTGAGCAGTTTGCGCACTTTGCGCAGCGGCTGGACGATCTCGCTCTGCCAGGCGTCGCTCACCTTGAGGATGGCGCGCAGCCGGTCGGCGGTCAGCGTCGGCCGCCCCGAAGCCGCCAGCCAGCAGCAGAACAGCAGGATGTTGACGTCGCAACCGCGGCGGTCCTGGAGGTCGAGGCAGGCCTCGGCCACCCCCTCGGCGGCGTAGATTTCTAGCGAGAAGTTCCAGAAAGGATGGGGCAGGAAATCCGACAAATCTTCCTCAGCCGGGGTGCTTCCCTTCGGATGGGCGAAGGGGTACACGGCCCGGAGGGGCGTGGCTAGAGTGCGAAGGCATGAATGATCTGAACGCGGACACGCCGCTCGACGCGGCGGCGATCCAGGCCAAGCTGGAAGGGCTGAAGAGCGAGCACCGCGACCTCGACGAGGTGATCGACCGCCTGATCGCCTCGCCGCCGTTCGACCAGTTGCAGCTCCAGCGCCTGAAGAAGCGCAAGCTCGGGCTCAAGGACCAGATCATCAAGCTGGAAAGCCAGCTCATCCCCGATATCATCGCCTGATGGCAAAGAAGACTTCCCGCAAGACCGCCAAGCGTCCGCTCGTCGCCCTGATCATGGGCAGCCAGTCGGACTGGGCGACCATGAAGCACACGGCCGAGACGCTGGCGGCACTGGGCGTGCCGTTCGAGCAGCGCATCGTGTCGGCCCATCGCACGCCGCAGCGGCTGATCGAGTTCGCCTCGGGCGCCCAGGCGCGCGGGCTGAAGGTGATCGTGGCCGGCGCCGGCGGGGCGGCCCATCTGCCCGGCATGACCGCCTCGATGACGCCGCTGCCCGTGCTCGGCGTGCCGATCGAGAGTGCGGCGCTCAAGGGCATGGATAGTCTCCTCTCCATCGTGCAGATGCCGGGCGGCGTGCCGGTCGGCACGCTCGCCATCGGCCGCGCCGGCGCCATCAATGCGGGGCTGCTGGCCGCCAGCATCGTCGGCCTCAGCGATCCCAAGATCATGGCGGCGCTGGAGCGCTGGCGGGCGCAGCAGACCAAGGCCGTCGCCGCAGCGCCTTCCGACGACGCGCCCCCTCATCGCTGATTGGACATCGCCAGCGCATGAGCTCTCCCGCCGTCCTGCCGCCGGGCTCCACCATCGGCATCCTGGGCGGCGGCCAGTTGGGCCGCATGACCGCCATGGCGGCGGCGCGGTTAGGCTACCGCTGCGTCGTCTTCTCGCCGGATGCCGACTCGCCCGGCTCGCAGGTCTCGAACCACCACGTGATCGGCGGCTACGACGACGAGTCCGCACTCGCGACCTTCGCCCGGAGCGTCGACGTCATCACCTACGAGTTCGAGAACATCCCCGAGCACGCCGTGCAGGTCTGCGAGCAGCACCGACCGGTGCGCCCCGGCGTCAACGCCATCCACTTCGCCCAGCACCGGCTGCGGGAGAAGGCGTTTTTCCGCAATTCGGGCATCGGAACGACCGAGCACCAGGCGATCGACGGCGAGGCCGCCATCGCAAGGGCCACGCTCTTCCCCGGCATCCTGAAGACCTGCACCGAGGGCTACGACGGCAAGGGCCAGGCCCGGGTGACGGACCGCGCCGGGCTCGCCGCCGCCTGGCAGAAGTTCGGCCGCCGCGAGTGCATCCTCGAGGCCATGGTCGATTTCGTCTGCGAAATCTCGGCGATCGTGGCGCGCGGACTGTCAGGCGAGACGCGCTGCTTCCCTATCGGCGTCAACGAGCATCGCGACGGCATCCTGCGCACCACGACAGTGCCTGCCGATCTCGGCCAGGAGACGCTGGCCACCGCCGAGCGCTTCGGCACCAAGCTGGCCGAGAGCCTCGACCTCGTTGGCCTCGTGACGCTGGAGCTGTTCGTCACCAAGGATGGCCGCGTGCTCGCCAACGAGATGGCGCCGCGTCCACACAATTCCGGCCACTGGACGATCGATGCCTGCGCCACCAGCCAGTTCGAGCAGCTGGTGCGCGCGATCTGCGGGTTGCCGCTCGGCGCCGTCGACGTGCTCGCGCCGTCGCGCATGGAGAACCTGATCGGCGCCGAAGTCGAAGCCTGGCCGCGCCTCGCCGCCGACCCGACGGCGCGGCTGCATCTTTACGGCAAGGTCCAGCACCGGCCCGGCCGCAAGATGGGCCATGTCACTTTCGTGACGCTGTCGTCTTCTCCGCCCCGGTCCACGACCTGACCTGGGCCTTGAGCTTCTCGATCTGCATCACCTCCTCGATGCGCCGGTCGAGGAACGCCCAGGTCGCGGCTGCGCCCTCGGAGCGGTCGTTCAGCCAGTAGAGCAGCGTCGAGGAATAGACGCCGGCCAGCAGCGCCCGCTTTGTGTAAAAATTGAAGTCGGTGCTGGTGTCGCCGGCCGCGTACCACATGGCGTCCACGGTCTTGTAGAGAAGCTTCAGACCGAGCCCTGCATTGAACGGCAGCGCCATCAGGGCGAGCGCCCGGCGCACCGCCTCGCGCTCGCCGGAGTGCTTTTCCAGCCGGATGCGGACGGCATTGCGGATGCGGTCGCGGATCTTCATGCCCGCCACGCCCACCTTCTCCAGGTCCTCGACTGTGCGCCGGTCGGCCCTTTCGCTGAGAAAGGTCACAATTGCCGTCCCGCCGCCGGGAAACAGCCGGTCGACCTCTCCGGGCGGCAAATCGAGCTTCGAGGCGGCTGCAACCAGCGATGCCCGGCCGAATCCGTCGAAAACGGCCTCGGCCGCCAGGGCGTCGGCCAGGCGGTCGCGCAAGTCCGCGTCAGGGTCATCCATGCTTGAAATATAGGCCCCAAACGGGGGGTTCCCAAGGGTTCTGCCCTGTGATACCAACCGCGCCTCTCGAAAGCCCGGCAGCGCCGGGTGCCACCCCTTGGAAGGAAGCGATCGAAGTGCAGGTCCTCGTCCGCGAAAACAATGTCGATCAGGCGCTGCGCGTCCTGAAGAAGAAAATGCAGCGCGAAGGAATCTTTCGCGAGATGAAGCTCCGCCGCAACTACGAGAAGCCCTCCGAGCGCCGCGCGCGCGAGAAGGCCGAAGCCATCCGCCGCACCCGCAAGCTGATGCGCAAGCGCATGGAGCGCGAGGGCTACTAGGCCGCTCCGAGACGACGACGACCCCCGGCAACACCGGGGGTTTTTGTTTGCGCCCTTGTCGGCCGAAGACCTCGGGATCAGGATTGCGGCCAACCGGATGGGAGGACCCGATGCCTGCCAAATCCATCGTCATGGCGGTCGTCTTGAGCGGGTGGCTCGTTGCCTTGGTCATGGCGGGCCTGATCGTCGCCTATACAAGCTTCTTCGGCGTCGCCGCGCTCGGCGTGGTCATCTTGTGCTTCAGCGTGATCGTCGATCAGGACCGCGACGGGGCGGTTGGCGCCGGCCTCACCCCCGGCTTTCTCGCGCAGCAGTTCAGGGCAAGGGCCGAGATGTCGCCCGCCGAGCGCAGCGCGTTTCGCGCCGAACAAGCGCGCGAGGCACGGTCGACGCGCCATTTCAGGTACCTCGGCCTGGCGATGATCCTGGTCGGCCTTGGCGGCTTCTGGACTTTCCAACTCTAGGTCGCGCCGATGGGCGTCTGACCTGGCTTGCTCACTGCACCTCGCTGATCACAAGCTCGCCATCGATCGCCTCCGGGAACGAGGCGAGAAGCGGACCGAGGTTTTCCTTGATCCATGGCATCAGTGTCGCCGTCGAGGCCTCTGCAACGTCCTTGTTCGTGAACAGGGAGAGCGAGGTCACCGTGTCGTCGGCACTGACCACGACGTAAAACGCTTTGAAGCCGTCCAGCTTTCTCAGGCCGGCACCGTGCCTTCTTTGACGAGGCGCGTATAGTCATCGACCACACCGGGCTTCAGCTTGATGCGGCGGATCGCGGCGAACATCCGCCCGCCGTGGGTCTCGGCAGTCACTGGATGTTCCTCCACATGAATTGTACTCGGGCCCTCACCTAGCCTCCCCCTAAGCGCCTTTCGAGGCGCGAATAGGGGAGAGGAACACGAGGATGAGAGTAAGTGCGACGGTCTCAGTTCAGCCCGTAGAGCCGCGTGACGTTGTCGTGGACGATCTTCTTCTGCACCGACGACGAGAAGCCGGCGAGGTTCTTGGTCAGGGTCTCGCGCGAGTTCGGCCAGATGCAATCTGGGTGCGGATAGTCGGCGCCCCAGATGATGTTGTCCTCGCCGATCAGCGGCACGATCGACTCGAGGTACTTGTCCTGCTGGTAAGTCACGTAGCCCTGGCGGCGGAAATAGTCGCTGGGCTTCATCTTGAAGCCGAGCGCGCGGGCGCGGTCGTGATACTCGGTGTCGAGACGGTCGAACACATAGGGCAGCCAGGTCACGCCTGACTCGCCCAGCACGAAATTGAAGTCGGGATACTGCTCGCAGGCGCCCGAGGCGAGCAGCGAGACCAGCACCTCCATGGTGTCGAGCTGGAAGAGCGCGGAACGCACCAGGCGGTACTGCACGGCGTATTCCTTCTCCATCTCCGGATTGTCGGGCGCCCGCAGCGCCTTGAAGCCGGTCGAATGGAAGGAGATCGGGAACTTGCACTCGGCGGCGGCTTCCCAGAGCTGGAACCAGTCCTTGTGCCACATCGGCAGGCCCATGCGCTTGAAGGCGAGGTCGCCGCCCTTCAGGCCGAGCTTCGCACAGCGCCTCACCTCGGTCGCGGCGGCGACCGGATCGGTGTTGGGAATGATGGCGAGCGGGAAGACGCGGTTGGGATCGGAGCGCTTGGCGAAGTCGGCGGCCCAGTCGTTGTAGCGGGCGTTGGACCAGATGCGGAGCTCGGCGTCGTCGATCAGGTCGTTGATCATCAGGCAGCCGTAGATGATCTCCTTTTCGAGTCCATCGCGGTCGAGATCGGCGATGCGCAGTTCCGGCGTGGTCGGCCGTGGCGAAGCACCTGGGTAGCTGTCCCACACGAAGCCTGCGTCCTGCATCTCGTCGACATGACCGAACGAGCCCTTGGTGTAGGGCAGGAAGCCCGGGCCGACGCCGTTCCACATGCCGCGGTCCTTGTCGTCGACGAACCAGTGCTGGCCGTCGTTGCGCTCCTCGACGCGCGGCGCGTTCTTCTTCCACTTGGCCGGCGCCTGCGACGACCATAGATCGGCCGGGCAGTAGGTAAGGTCGATGTGATTGTCGCCGGAAATGAGCTTGTGCTGCATGGCGCGCTCCGTCGGTCGTCGGGTCTTTCGGGCCCGGTATCGTAGGGTCGGCTCATGCCGTCGGCCACAGGGATTTGAAGCGGGGAGTGGGGGCTTTCCGCAATTTCCGGAGCTATTCGTGGGGCCCTCGTCAGCCGAGGAGCGCCAGAATCGCGGCTTCCAGCTCCCGAACGTCGGTCACCACGGCATCCGGCGTCTCCGTCGCGTTGCGCGGCCGTTGCCGGCGATAGCGCCCGCTGCGGAACTGGACCGTCGCCATGCCGCGCGCCTTGGCAGGAGCGATGTCCCTGTCGAGCCGGTCGCCGACGAAGATGCAGGACTGCGGCGGCTCGTCGAAATCGTGCTCGAACAGTTGCGCAATCCCGGCATGCTCCAGCCGGTCCCATCGTGGATCCACCACGCCGAGCTTTAGCCCCCTCGCCCGCAGCCGCTGCAACAGCCCCTCGATCTCGGGCCGCAGCTGGAAGGCGTCGAGCTTGCCGGTCATGGCCTCGACGCGCTGGTGCACGCGCGCCATCGTGACGGGCTCGCCGCCGCAAAGGGTTTCGATCATGTGACGGGTGACATCGGGCGCGAAGGCCGCGACCGCCTGTTCGGAGGCTTGGTCGACCATCGCCTGGTCGACACGCACGCCTTCCATGCCGCAGGCCGAGGCGATGGCGCCATCGACCGCCATCTCCCAGGCGAATTCCAGATCGATCGCACCGCCCAGGTCGAAGAGGACGGA
The DNA here is from genome assembly GCA_945905835.1 of Asaia bogorensis. Taxonomy (GTDB): domain Bacteria; phylum Pseudomonadota; class Alphaproteobacteria; order Reyranellales; family Reyranellaceae; genus Reyranella. Next base: position 3,888 of record CAMDQJ010000067.1, on the reverse strand, counting down.
TTTCATTCCGTCGCCCCGAGTCGCGCGAAGTAATCTCCGCGCTAAGTCGAGGGGCCTTTTTTCGTCGGCCTCATAAGAGGTCTCTCCACTCCGGCTCGCTGCGCAAGGCTCCGGTCGAGACGACGGGGACTAGTGCGTCGCCTCGAGCGACTTCGAGATATTTTCGCACATCACCTTGGCGTCGGCGAACAGCATCATGGTGTTGTCTCGGAAGAACAGCTCGTTGTCGACGCCGGCATAGCCCGACGACATGCCGCGCTTCACGAACAGCACGGTCTGCGCCCGCTCGACGTCGAGGATCGGCATGCCGTAGATCGGGCTCTTGGGATCGGTCTTGGCGGCGGGATTGGTGACGTCGTTGGCGCCGATCACGAAGGCCACGTCGGTCGAGAGGAAGTCGCGGTTGATGTCGTCGAGCTCGAAGACCTCGTCGTAGGGCACGTTGGCTTCAGCCAGCAGCACGTTCATATGGCCCGGCATGCGGCCGGCCACGGGATGGATGGCGTAGCGCACCGTCACACCCTCCTTCTTCAGGAGGTCGGCCATCTCGCGCAGCGCGTGCTGGGCCTGCGCCACCGCCATGCCGTAGCCCGGCACGATGATCACCGAGTTGGCGTTCTTCATCAGGAAGGCCGCGTCCTCGGCCGAGCCCGCCTTGACGGGCTTGTCATTCTTGGCGCCGGTTACCGCGACGCCCGAGTCGGTGCCGAAGCCGCCCAGGATGACGTTGAAGATCGAGCGGTTCATGCCCTTGCACATGATGTAGCTCAGGATCGCGCCCGAGGAACCGACCAGCGCACCGGTCACGATCAGCGCGGTGTTGCCCAAGGTGAAGCCGATGCCGGCCGCCGCCCATCCCGAGTAGGAGTTGAGCATAGACACGACCACCGGCATGTCAGCGCCGCCGATCGGCAGGATGAGCAGGAAGCCCAGCGCCAGCGACAGCACGATCAGCAGCATGAAGGTGATGGGATCGCCCCGCATGGCGAACCACGCCATCAGGCCGACCAGGGCCACGCCAAGTGCCGCGTTCAGCGGATGCTGGCCGCGGAACATCAGCGGCGAGCCACTGACCAGCCCTTGCAGCTTGGCGAAGGCCACGATCGAACCAGTGAAGGTGATGGCGCCGATCACGGTGCCCATCCCCATCTCGATCAGGCTCTGCATCTTGATCTTGCCGGGCGAACCGATGCCGAAGGCGTCCGGCGAGACGAAGGCCGCCGCCGCCACGAACACGGCCGCGAGGCCGACCAGCGAATGGAAGGCCGCCACCAGCTGCGGCAGCGCCGTCATGTGGATGCGCCAGGCGACGAAGGCGCCGATCGCGCCGCCGACCGCGAGGCCGCCGACGATCAGCCACGGCTGGACCACGCCGGGCGTCGCCACGGTGACGCCGATGGCGATCACCATGCCGACGACGCCGTAGAGATTGCCGCCGCGCGAGGTCGTGGGCGAGCTGAGGCCACGCAGCGCCATGATGAAGCAGATGGCGGAGATCAAATAGCCGTAGGCGGCCAGTTCCTGGGTCATCCGACGATCCCTACTTCTTGGCCGCTAAATTTGCAGATTGGGCCGGCTTTTTCTTGAACATCGACAACATGCGGTAGGTGACGATGAAGCCGCCGAAGATGTTGACCGCCGCCAGCGCCACGGCGAGCGTGCCGAAGAGCTGCGCCGGGCCGATGCCCTTGAGGCCGGCCGCCAGCAGCGCACCGACGATGATGACCGACGACACTGCGTTGGTAACCGCCATCAGCGGCGAGTGCAGCGCCGGCGTCACCCGCCACACCACGTAGTAGCCGACGAAGCAGGCCAGCGCGAAGATCGTCAGCAGCGCCACGAACGGCATATGGCCGTCGGGCAGCGCCAGCGTGCCCTGGGCTGCCATGTCGGTGATCTGCTGCGCCACGCTCTTGAGGTTGCCGGCGAGTTCTTCGGCCTGGCTTGCAAGCTTGGCGGCCTCGCCCGCGAGTTTGTCGTCCATCTTCGGCTCCTAATTCTGGACGAGGGAGGGATGCACGATCTGGCCGCCCTGCGTCACCAGCGTGCCCTTCACGACCTCGTCCGCAAGGTCGATCCTGAGCGCCTTGGTCTCCTTGTCGACCATCGGCGTGATGAAGTTCAGCAGATTGCGCGAGAACAGCTGGGATGCATCGGTCACCAGCTCGCCCGGCAGATTGGCAGGACCCACGATCTTCACGCCGTACTTCTCGACGGTCTTGCCGAATTCCGAGAGCGGGCAGTTGCCGCCCTGCTCCACGGCCATATCGACGATCACCGAGCCCGGCTTCATGCTCTTCACCATCTCCTCGGTGACCAGCACCGGCGCCTTGCGGCCGGGGATCAGCGCCGTGGTGACCACGATGTCCTGCAGCTTGATGTGCTCGGCCACCAGCGCCGCCTGCTTGGCGCGATACTCCGCGCTCATCTCCTTGGCGTAGCCACCGGCGGTTTCCGCCGCCTTGAACTCGTCGTCCTCGACCGCCACGAACTTGGCGCCGAGCGACTGCACCTGCTCCTTGGTCGCCGGCCGCACGTCGGTCGCCGTCACGATGGCGCCGAGACGCCGCGCCGTGGCGATCGCCTGCAGGCCGGCGACGCCCACGCCCATGATGAAGGCGCGCGACGGCACCAGCGTGCCGGCCGGCGTCATCATCTGCGGAAAGATGCGGCCGTAGCTGTTCGCCGCCACCAGGACAGCCTTGTAGCCGGCGAGATTGGCCTGCGAGGACAGGATATCCATCGACTGCGCGCGCGTGATGCGCGGGATCAGCTCGAGCGCGAAGGCCGTGACGCCCCTGGACGCCAGCGCCTGCACGAGATCCTTGTTGATGAGCGCGCCAAGCGGCGCCATCAGCGTCTGGCCCTGACGCAGGAGTCCGAGCTCGTCGTTGCCTTCCTCGACCGACATCGGCCGCTGGATCTTGAACACGATGTCGGCCGCCATGCAGGCGGCCGCCGCGTCGCCGACGACGCTGGCACCGGCCGCCGCATAGGCCTGGTCGGAATAGGCGGCGGCCGTTCCAGCACCCGTTTCGATGACGATTTCGGCTCCCAGTGCACCCAGCTTCTTCACGGTCTCGGGCGTCGCGGCCACGCGAGTCTCGTGCGGCCGACGTTCTTTCAGAATGGCAATTTTCATGGAGCGCTTTTGTCCGTGTGTGGGCGCGGAAAGACCTTTTGTGCGGCGCACCTTGCACAGGGGTTTGTTCTTTGCCAAGTCGGTTTTTCGTCGCGTTTACGGCATGCAACTTGCGTGTTAGTCGAAGGCATGGCCTCGCTTCCCGCAGCACTCACCGGTTTCCACTTCACCAAGACCGCATTGGCGGCATTCGGCGAACGCTGCAGCATCGCCGGCCACATGGACAAGCCGCTTCCGGCGCTGGTGCCGGCGACCACAGCGCCTGACGTGCAGGTCCTGATCACCACCGGCAGCGTCGGCGCCACCGACGCGTTGATGGCGGCCATGCCGCGGCTGTCGCTAATCTGCTGCTACGGCACGGGATACGAGCGCATCGACATGACCGCCGCCCGCAAGCGCAACATCATGGTGACACACGGCGCCGACGCCAACGCGCCCGATGTCGCCGAGATGGCGTTCGGCGTCTTCCTTGCCTCGACCCGGCGCATCGTGCGCGCCGACAAGATGATCCGCCGCGGCGACTGGACCAAGCGCATCCCCAACCGCTTCGGCCCGATTGCCGGCCTGACGGGCGGCAGGCTTGGTATTCTGGGACTGGGTGCGATCGGCATGGAGTTCGTCAAGCGCGCCAAGGGCTTCGACATGCAGATCGGCTACTGCAACAGGAACAAGCGCAGCGACGTCGACTTCGCCTATTTCCCCAACGTCATGGAGTTGGCGACCTGGGCCGACTACCTGATCGTCTG
>CAMDQJ010000066.1 GCA_945905835.1 Asaia bogorensis | reverse complement strand
GAAATGATCTTGCTGACCAACAGCAAGAAGAGCGTGGTCGGCCTCGAGGGCTTTGGCCTGACGATCAGCGGCCGCCAGCCAGTACCGGGCGACTCCGACTAGCATGTCGACGCGCACGGAAAATCAGCTCGCGCGGCCGCCGCTGGAAGGCGTCGACGGCGCGCGCATCCTGATCGTCGAGGCGCGCTTCTACACCGACATCGCCGACACGCTGGCGGCCGGCGCCGAGCGTGAGATGGCCAAGCACAATTGCGTGGTCGATCGCGTCGGCGTTCCGGGTGCTTTCGAAATTCCTGGGGCCATTGCCATGGCATCCGGCCGCTACGACGGCTTCGTGGCGCTGGGCTGCGTCATTCGCGGCGAGACCACGCACTACGACTATGTCTGCGGCGAGAGCGCGCGCGGCCTGATGGATCTTTCGGTCCGTGAAAAGCTCGCGATCGGCTACGGCATTCTCACGGTCAATACCGAGGAGCAGGCCTGGGCGCGCGCCGGGCTCAACCGCGGCGACAAGGGCGGCGATGCGGCTCATGCCTGTCTCGCGATGGTCGGGCTGGAACGCCGCTGGCGGCAGCCCCAGTGACGCGGCCCGAGGGCGACGCCCGTCCGATTCCCAGCCGACGCCACGCCGCACGGCTCGCCGCCGTGCAGGCGCTCTACCAGTGGCAGGAAGGCCAGCACGGGCCGAAGGAAATCGTCGAGCAGTTCATCAACGTGCGCAGCAGCGAGACGGGCGAGGGCGGCATGCGCCGCGACGCCGACCGGCCGTTCTTCAAGGAGATCGTCGAAGGCACTGCCCAGCACAGCGCCGAGCTTGAGCAGACCATCACGGCGGCACTCGCCAAAGACTGGACTTGGGCGCGCGTCGACCGGCTGGTGCGAGCGATCCTGATGGCCGGCGCCTATGAACTCACCCATCGCCTCGACGTGCCGGCGCGCGTCGCCATCAACGAATATGTCGAGATCGCGCATGCCTTCTACGATCAGGGTGAGCCGACCTTCATCAATTCGGTGCTGGACCGGCTGGCGCGCCAGGCCCGGGCGGCGGAGCTGGTGAAGCAGGCCTGACATGGCTCCCCGGGCTCGAAGAGGGCGTCCCGGCGAATTCGAGCTGATCGGCCGCTACTTCGCGCCGCTGGCGCGTGGCTTCGCCGGCGCCGACAACCTCAAGAGCGACAACGCCTTCCTCGCCGCCGATCCGAAGCACGATCTCGTGGTCAAGACCGACACGGTGGTTTCGGGGGTGCATTTTCTCGGCGACGAGAAGCCGGAGTTCATCGCCGCCAAGGCGCTGCGTGTCTGCCTGTCCGATCTCGCGGCCGGCGGCGCGGTGCCCTACGCCTACCAGCTCTCGCTCTCGTTGCCGCCGGATTGGACGGCGAACTGGGTTGCGCGCTTCGCGCGGGGACTCGGCGCCGACCAGCGCCGCTACGGCATCGTGCTGTGCGGCGGCGATACGGTGCGCACACCGGGACCGCTCACCGTTACCATCACCGCGTTCGGCCGCGTGGCGAAGGGCAGGGGCCTCATGCGCAGCGGCGCGCGGGCCGGCGACGAATTGTGGGTGAGCGGCACGATCGGCGACGGCGCGCTCGGCCTGCTCGCCGCGAAGGGCCGGCTCGCCAATGCCAAGGTGTTGGAGCGCCGCTATCGCCTGCCGGAGCCGCGCACGACGCTGGGACCGCGGCTGGTCGGCATTGCGAATGCCACGGCCGATGTTTCCGACGGGCTGCTGGCCGATGTCGGTCACATCGCCGACGCCTCGGGACGGGGCTTCACTATCGAGCGCGATCTCGTGCCGTTGTCGACGGCCGCGGCGCGCGCGGTCGCTGCGAACAGTGAGCTTTGGGCAAATGTGCTGGGTGGCGGCGACGACTACGAACTCGTGATCGCCGTTCCGGCACGCAAACGGGCAGCGCTGCTCGTTGCAGCGCGCGCAGCGCAGGTGAAGGTCACCGCGATCGGCCGCTTCACGGTCAGCAAGGGTGCGCTTCTGACGGTTGGCGGTCGCGCCATGCATGCGCCACGCAGCGGGTACGTACACTTCTAGGGTGCAATTCGCTTGGGCTGGATCGGCCGCGCGACTAGAGTGCCGACCCAATGAACGCGCCAATGAATTTGGAGGAAGCGCTCGGCCGCACCGGCACCGCCATGCCGCGCCGCGCGCTGCGCAACGTCGGCCTGCTCGCCTTCTGCCAGGCGCTCACCCAGAGCGGCAACACCCTGATGTTCGCCTCATCGGCGCTGGCGGTGCTGACGATCGTGCCGCCCGATATGCGCATGTGGGCCAACCTGCCGGTCACCATGCAGCATCTCGGCGTCATGCTGTCGGTGTTTCCCGCTTCGCTGTTCATGATGCGTGTCGGCCGGCGCATCGGCTTCCGCACCGGCTCGATCGCCGGCATGATCGGCTCGTCCTGCGCAGCACTCGGCCTCGGGCTCGGCAGTTTCCCGATGATGTGCCTGGGCGGCTTGATCCTGGGCTTTGCCATCGCCAACATGCAGCTCTACCGCTTCGCCGCCGTCGAGCTGGCGCCGGGAGCTTTCCGTGCGCAGGCGATCTCCTATGTGACGGCGGGTGGTGTGTTCGCCGGCATCCTCGGGCCGCTGATGGCGCGCTACACGCCGGAGCTCTGGCTGCCGACCTTCCAGGCGAGTTTTTGCGCGGTGGTCGTGGTCCATGTCGTGGTCTTCTGCCTGCTGGGCCTCATCGAGTTTCCCGCGGTGAAGGCGGAAGACGTGAGCGGCCCGCAGCGGCCGCTGCTCGAGATCGTCATGCAGCCGGCCTATCTCGTGGCGGCATCGGGCGCGATGATCGCCTTCGGCGTCATGTCGTTCGTCATGGCCGCCTCGCCGCTTGCCATCGTCATGTGTGGGCTGGCCAAGGAAGAGGCGCCCTACACGATCTTCGCGCATGTCATGGGCATGTTCGTGCCGGCGTTCTTCACCGGCCACCTGATTTCCCGCTTCGGCGTATTCAACGTCATGATCTGGGGCATCGTGCTGTTGGTCGGCGGCGTCGCCGTGGCGCTGATGGGGGAGACCGTCTGGCACTTCCGCATCGCCCTTGGCCTCAATGGCGTCGGCTGGAATTTCCTGTTCGTCGGCGCCACCACGCTGCTGACCACGACCTACCGCTCTTCGGAGCGCGGCAAGGCGCAGGCCTTCAACGACTTCATGGTGTTCGCGACCACTGCTACGGCCAGCTTGATGGCCAGCGTCGTGCTCGAAATCAAAGGCTGGGCCTTCCTCAATTACCTCGCCTTCACCCTGGTCTGTATTGCGCTCCTCGTTATCGGCGTCTTCCGGTTCCGGCATCCCTCGCGCGTATGACCGCAAGCCGTTGAGGTGACGGGATAATCGCTCCCATGGGTGGTTGCCTTCGGAGGGTCGTTCTGTCATTTTCCGCCGTCCTCGCGCCGGGGAGCACTGTTCTTGGCGTCGACGGGATTAAAAAGCGCCGTAAAAACAATAGGTTACCCATAATGTCTTCCGTTCTCTGGGCCGTCGTCGGCTGCGGCGTGATCGCCGTCCTTTATGGCGTCATCACCGCTTCGCGCGTCATGGCAGCCGATGCCGGAACGCCGCGCATGCAGGAAATCGCGCAGGCGATTCAGGAGGGTGCGGCCGCTTACCTGCGCCGCCAGTACCTGACCATCGCGATCGTGGGCGTCGTCGTCCTGATCGTGCTGGCCTTCTTTCTCGGCAAATACTCCGCCATCGGCTTCCTGATCGGCGCCGTGCTGTCGGGCGCCACGGGCTTCATCGGCATGAACGTGTCGGTGCGGGCCAACGTGCGCACGGCCGTCGCCGCGCAGAAGAGCCTGGGGCAGGGCCTGGAGCTCGCCTTCCAGGCGGGCGCCGTCACCGGCATGCTGGTGGCCGGCCTCGCCCTGCTGGGCGTGGTCGTTTACTACGGTGTGCTCGTTTCGATCGGCGTCCCGACCGGTAGCCGCGACATGATCGATGCGCTGGTTTCGCTGGGCTTCGGCGCCTCGCTGATCTCGATCTTCGCCCGTCTCGGCGGCGGCATCTTCACCAAGGGTGCGGACGTCGGCGGCGACATGGTCGGCAAGGTAGAGGCGGGAATTCCCGAAGATGACCCGCGCAACCCGGCGACCATTGCCGACAACGTGGGCGACAACGTCGGTGATTGCGCCGGCATGGCCGCCGACCTGTTCGAGACCTATGCGGTGACCACGGTCGCCACCATGGTCCTGGCCTCGATCTTCTTCGCGGCCGATCCGGCGCTTGTCACCAAGCTCATGACCTATCCGCTGGTCATCGGCGGCGCCTGCATCATCACCTCGATCATCGGCACATACTTCGTCCGCCTGGGCTCCGACAACAACATCATGTGGGCGATGTACAAGGGCGTGATCGTGGCCGCGGTACTGTCGATCCCGGCCATCTGGTTCGTCACCAGCTACGTCGTCGGCATGGACCAGGCGATGACGGTGAACGGCAAGACCTTCACCGGCATGGCGCTGTTCTGGTGCTCGCTGGTCGGCCTCGCCATCACCGGCCTGATCGTCTGGATCACCGAATACTACACCGGTACCGACTATCGCCCGGTAAAGGCGGTGGCGCAGGCCTCCGTCACCGGTCACGGCACCAACGTCATTGCCGGCCTCGCGATGTCGATGGAAGCCACTGCCCTGCCGGCGTTGCTGATCTGCACGGGCATCGTCGTTTGCTATCTCCTGGCCGGCCTCTTCGGAATTGCCATCGCCACGACCGCCATGCTGGCGCTCGCCGGCATGGTCGTGGCACTCGATGCCTATGGTCCGGTCACCGACAATGCCGGCGGCATTGCCGAAATGGCCGGACTACCCAAGGAAGTGCGCAAGAACACGGACGCGCTCGACGCCGTCGGCAACACCACCAAGGCGGTCACCAAGGGCTACGCCATCGCTTCGGCCGGCCTCGGCGCCCTGGTGCTGTTCGCGGCCTATACCGAGGACCTCAAGTACTTCATCAAGCTGGGCAAGCTCGGCGTCACCGCTGTCGATTTCTCGCTGACCAACCCCTACGTCGTGGTCGGTCTGCTGATCGGCGGCGGCCTGCCGTACCTGTTCGGCGGCATGTCGATGCTGGCCGTCGGCCGTGCGGCACAGTCGGTGGTCGAAGAGGTCCGCCGCCAGTTCCGCGAAAAGCCCGGCATCATGGCCGGAACGGATCGTCCGGATTACGGCCGCGCCGTCGACATGCTGACCAAGGCCGCGATCAAGGAAATGATGATCCCGTCGCTGCTGCCAGTGCTGTCGCCGATCGTGCTGTACTTCCTGATCGCGGCGGTCGCCGACAAGTCGGCTGCCTTCGCCGCCGTCGGCGCCATGCTGCTCGGCGTCATCGTCACCGGCCTGTTCGTCGCCATCTCGATGACGGCGGGCGGCGGTGCCTGGGACAATGCCAAGAAGTACATCGAGGAAGGCCATTTCGGCGGCAAGGGCTCCGACGCCCACAAGGCCGCCGTGACCGGCGACACCGTCGGCGACCCGTACAAGGATACGTCTGGTCCGGCCGTCAACCCGATGATCAAGATCACCAACATCGTGGCGCTTCTGCTGCTCGCCGTGCTCGCGCACTGACCGGCAGACCCACAAAAGAAAAAGCCCCGGTCGCGAGACCGGGGCTTTTTTCTTGGGCGAAGGATCAGCCGCCGCCGTCGGTCGGTGCGCCGGGGCTGGACGTGCCGCGCGGTCCGCTGAACTTGCCGACGTTTCCCATGATCTGCTCGAGCACGGTGAGTTCCTTGCCGACGGTCGGCGTAATGCGGGTGACCATGGCGATTTCCCTGGCGTCCTTGAGGTCGAAATACTTGATGTCGGCGACGCGGCCGGCGTCGCTGAACGTCACCTGCATGACCTTCTGCTCGGTGATGGAGGGCTTCAGGAAGGCAAAGCTCTCCTGACGCTGGCTGATGTAGTACCAGGTGTTGGGATTGAAGGTCGCGGCCGCCGAGGGCGTGCCGACCAGCCGCACTACGTCCTCGCGGCTCTGCGTGCCAACCTCGAGCTTCTCGACCGAGCCGGGAGTAGGGGCAAAGCCGCGCCGATCGACGATGGTGTCGCAGGCGCCAAGCGCAATCGACGATGCGGCGAGGAGGGCGAGAACGGGCGAGACGGTTTTACGCATGAATTCTTGGGTTCCGCCGAAAGAGGGTGCACAAGATGTCGTGGGCGGCGGGTCCGGTCAACCGACGCCCCTGCCGCCGTTCGGGAGAAGCACGTGTTTCGCCGCAAGAGCAAGCCTGAGGTCGAATTCGTCGCGGCGCTATACGCACGCACCGCCCAACGCGCGCGCGCGCCGGAACTGTTCGAACGCTTTGGCATCCCCGACACGCTCGACGGCCGCTTCGACTCACTGGCCCTTCATGCCTGGCTGGTGATCGACCGGCTGCGTCTCGAGCCCGATGGCGAGGTCCTGGCACAGGCGTTTTTCGACGTCATGTTCCGGCATCTCGACCGCACCCTGCGCGAGATCGGTGCGCAAGATCTGGGCGTCGGCCGGCGCATAAAGATCATGGCCGAGGGGCTGCATGGCCGGGCGCTCACCTATCGCGAGGCATTGGCGGGCGGCGGAAAGATCACGCTGGCCGAGGCCTTGCGGCGCAACGCATACGGCGGTAGTCCGCCGGCCGAGGATGCGCCGGTGGCGTTGCTCGAAGCCTATGTCCGCCAGGAGGCCGGGCACATGCGCCGTGCATCACGTCAAGAGCTGTCGGGTCGATAGATTAATAAAATGTCTCAACCAGCTGAAAAAGAACATAAATCAGAGATCGAACGAATCGTTGATCTCGACCGGCTGGGCTCCGGCGGCACCGCCTTGGAGATCGCGCCGACCGATAGCCAGCGCGCCGCCCTGGCCAAGCGCTTCGGCTTTCTCGGCCTGCCGGTCTTCTCGGCGCGGGTCTCGGTCGAGCGGCGCATCGGCGACCAGATCGTGGTCGAAGGCCGGATGCGCGGAAAGGTCGTCCAGGCCTGTGTTCTGACGCTCGATCCAGTGACACAGGATCTCGACGAGACCTTCCGCCTGGTGTTCAAAGGAGGGCTCCACGAGGACCGCGACCCGGCAAGCGGCGAAGCCCTGATCAGCGCGCAAACCGACGCCCCCGAGCCGCTGCCTGGCCCCCATCTGGACGTAGGCGAGATTGTCGCGGAGCAACTCTCGCTGGCCGTCGATCCCTATCCCCGGCGGCCCGGCGTAAAGCTCGAAGACGTGCTTCCAAGGCTCCGGACTGGCTCAAAGCCGGGCAAAAGCGAGCAACGGCGGCATCCTTTTGCCGGTTTGGCGGCCTTGAGAGACAAACCGCGCCGCGGGCGCTAAATTGTTGCGGTGGTGCAACGATTTGGCTAGATAGGCCGCCCGCCGCGCCTCTAAAGCGCGGCTGTGATGTTTTTTGGGGCAGGCGCACCGGTGCCGCCCCCGCTTGGAGATCGTTATGGCCGTTCCTAAAAAGAAAGTCTCGAAGTCGCGCCGCAACATGCGCCGCTCGCACCACGCGATTGCAGCGATGCCCTACATCGAGTGCAAGAATTGCGGCGAGCTGAAGCGCCCGCACATGGTCTGCTCGCATTGCGGCTACTACCGCGAGGACATGCCGGTTCTCGCCGACGCCCAGTCGGCCGAGAAGTAGCCCGCTCCGAGCCGCCGGCAATGCGCTGGCACTACACAGGCAGAGCCCACCGGTGAGCGCCGAAAAGGTCGTTCTCGCGCTGGATGGCATGGGGGGCGATCATGCCCCCGCAGTTGTCGTGAACGGCGCCGCGATCGCCCGCGAACGTTACCCCGGCACGACCTTCCTGCTGTTCGGCGATCCTGCCCGGCTGAAGCCGCTGGTCGACCGCAAGAAGGGCCTCGCGCAGTCGCTCGAAATCGTGGCTGCCGAGGACGTCGTCACCGGCGAGGACAAGCCGACCTTCGCGCTGCGCCGCCGCCGCAAATCGAGCATGTGGCTGGCGGTCGAGGCGGCGGCCCAGGGCCGCGCCGATTCGGTGGTTTCCGCCGGCAACACCGGCGCACTGCTGGCCATCTCGATGTTCGCCATGCGCATGGTGGCCGGCGCCCATCGCCCCGCACTCGCCTCGTTCCTGCCGACGTCGCGCGGAGAGGTGGTGATGCTCGATCTCGGCGCCAACGTCGAATGCGATGCCGAGAATCTCGCCGAATTCGCCATCATGGGCAGCGTGTTCTCGCAAGTCCTGCAGGGCCAGGACAAGCCGCGCGTCGGCCTGCTCAATGTCGGCTCGGAGGATCTCAAGGGCCATGATGAACTGCGCCAGGCCGCGGCCTGGCTGCGCCGCGATGGCGTGCCGATCACGTTCCACGGCTTCGTCGAAGGCAATGACATCGGCTCGGGCGTGGTCGACGTGGTGGTGACCGACGGATTCACGGGCAACGTCGCGCTCAAGGCCATCGAGGGCACGGCCAAGCTCTATACCGGTTTCGTGCGCGACGCCTTCCGGACTTCGACCTTCGCCAAGATCGGCTACATGTTCGCATCAGGCGCCTGGATCAAGCTGCACAAGCGCGTCGACCCGCGACGTTACAACGGCGGCGTGTTTCTCGGCCTCGACGGCATCTGCGTGAAGAGCCACGGTGGCACCGACGAGCTGGGCTTCGCCTATGCCGTCGGCGTGGCGGTCGATCTCGTGCGCTACAGCTACAAGGACAAGGTCGTCGAGGCCCTGGCGCAGCTGCATCGAGCGGAAGCGCCCGCCGAGCCGGCAGATGCGCTGCAGGCCAGCGGGAGCAGCGCATGATTCGCTCGGTGATGCTCGGCTGCGGGTCCTACCTGCCCGAGCGAATGGTCAGCAACGAAGAACTGGCCCGCAAGATGGATACCTCGGACGAGTGGATCCAGCAGCGCACCGGCATCAAGCAGCGTTACATCGCGGCCGACGGCGAGTTCACCTCGCATCTCGCGATCAAGGCCTCGCAGCGGGCACTCGACCGGGCCGGGCTCAAGGCAGCCGACCTCGACCTGATCGTGCTGGCGACGGCGACACCCGACGAAACCTTTCCGGCCACAGCCACGCGCGTCCAGGCCGAGCTCGGCATGACCCGGGGGGCCGCCTTCGACCTCCAGGCGGTGTGCGCGGGCTTCGTCTACGGCGTCTCGGTCGCCGACAGCATGATCAAGAACGGCGTCGCCTCGACGGCGCTGGTGATCGGCGCCGAAACCTTTTCGCGCATCCTCGACTGGAACGACCGCGGCACGTGCGTGCTGTTCGGCGACGGCGCCGGCGCCGTCGTGATGCGCGGAGAGGAGGGCAAGGGCACCAACGCCGATCGCGGGGTGCTGGCCAATGCGCTGCACTCCGACGGCCGCCAGCACGACATCCTCTATGTCGACGGTGGCCCTTCCTCGACCCGGACCACCGGCTTTTTGCGCATGGAAGGCAAGGAAGTCTTCAAGCACGCCGTGGTGAACATGGCGGCCGTGGTCGGCGAGGTCCTGCAGAAGGCCGGGCTGGAGCCTAAGGACATCGACTGGCTGGTGCCGCACCAGGCCAACAAGCGGATCATCGACAGCACCGGCCGAAAGCTCGGCCTGCCGCCGGAGCGGGTGGTCATCACTGTGGATAAGCATGCCAATACCTCGGCGGCCTCGATCCCGCTCGCCCTGGACACCGCCGTCGGCGACGGTCGGATCCAGAAAGGCGATCTCGTTCTGATGGAAGGAATCGGCGGCGGGCTTGCTTGGGGGGCCTCTTTGGTCCGCTGGTAAGCCAATAAATTTTCTCTGATACAATATAGTCGGCAACGGACCGTGAACGGATGTCGATTCAAGTCTTTCCGCTATCCCCCTGATATTGACCGATTTCCCACCTTAGAGTAAACATTAACTCGGGGAAGTAAGGGGACTATCGGATGGAAGGCCGCACTATCACGCGTGCCGATTTGAGCGAGGCAGTGTTCCAGGAAGTGGGCCTGTCTCGTAACGAATCCGGCGATCTCGTTGAGACGATCCTCGGTGAGGTCGTCGAGGCACTCGCACGTGGCGAATCCGTGAAGATCTCGTCTTTTGGGAGCTTTACGGTTCGCGACAAAGGCCAGCGTGTCGGCCGCAATCCGAAGACGGGGCAGGAAGTACCAATCCTGCCGCGCCGGGTCCTGGTGTTTCGGGCGTCGAACGTCCTGAAGTCGTTGATCAACGGAGGGACGGGCGTCGCCGCAGCGTGATTCTTGGGGACGTTTCTTGGGGAAGTGGGCAAGTGGGGGACTAGGCTATGGCAGTATCGCTTCAGACCGTTGAAAGGCGGGTCGAAAAGTCGGCTCAGGCATTTCGCACTATCAGCGAAGTAGCGTCGGAGCTCGACGTCCCGCAGCACGTGTTGCGGTTCTGGGAAAGCAAGTTCACGCAGGTTCGTCCGCTCAAGCGGGGCGGCGGCCGTCGCTACTACCGGCCGGAAGACATCGATCTCCTGCGCCGCATCCGCACGCTGCTCTATGACGACGGCTACACCATCAAGGGCGTCCAGCGACTCCTGAAGGAAGGCCGTGGCCGTCTGCCGGTGCAGCGCATGGACCTGGCCGCCGAAAGCGCCCTGGAGAGCCTGCGCATCGTCTCGGCCCGCGCCGAAGCGATGACTGCCGGTGTCCGCCAGCCGCTGCCGCGCACCGGCCCGCAGCCGGACACCACCACGCCGCGCGCCGCCACGCTCGACCTGCACAAGCGCCGGGAGATCGAGACGGTGCTCGAGGATCTCGAGCAGGCGCTGACGCAGCTGCGCAGCACGCTGAAGGCACAGAACTAGTTTTCGAACCCTCGGACGCCGGTGTTGGGGAACGCCGGCCTTCGAGGGCTTGAAGAGCTTTCGCGCCCTTGGGTCGCTTGATCGAGTGTTGTCGTAGCCAATACAAATAACACTTTGATTCGACTGAATTTTATTGAAATCAGGCATATCTTGCCTGAGGGCCATGCAACGGCACCGTCAGAGGAGGCGCAGCCGTGTTAGGTGATCGCGATTCGGTACGACAGGAGGCACGGGCATTCGGCGTTTACGCGTTGAATGACAATGCCTTGACCGGCGTTCTTCCGACAATTTTCGAAACGCTGTATTTGCGTCGCGGACTTGCCCAGCCGGGCGGCAAGCTGCCGCTGTTCGACCTCGACGGCCAGAACGTCGATCCCGCCATCGTTCGCCAGTGCATCGGCCAGGGCTGGGCCGAGCCGTGGTTCAACAACCCGCTGAAGCCCGATTGGTTGGTCTGCAGGCTCACGGATGCGGGGTGGCGGATCGTCCAGGTGCGGTAACGGCTTGGGTGAGCAGGGTGGCAGCGAACAGCAGTGCCGCAGCCAGCAGGAACGGCGCGCCGGGCAGTTCGATAGGCCCGCGGCCCTCGATGAAATGCGAAAAACTGAGCACGAACAGGCCCGGGCCGATCAGTCCGGCGATGCTCATGATCGCCGTATTGGCGCCCTGCAGCTGGCCCTGTTCCGATGGCCTCACTAGCCGGCTCATCATCGCTTGCGAGGCGGGCCCTGCCAGCCCCCATAGCGACATCACCGGTACGCCGATCCAGAACAGCAATCCCGTTGGCGCGAGACCGTAGATCGCCATGCCGATCGCGCCGCCCCAAAGGCCCATGAGCATGGTGCACCGCTCGCCGAGCTTCGCCACCGCCGGTCCGACCAGTAGGCCCTGGACCAGCGCCGAGCAGGCCCCGACCCCCGCCAGCGTGAGGCCGACGATCTCCTCGCCCCAGGCGTAGCGATAGGCACCGTAGAGCACGAACATCGAGGGCAGCACCTGATGCGCGAGCTGGCCGAGGAAGCCGGCGCCGGCGAGGCCCAGCAGCTTGGCGTCGCCGCGCACCAGCCGCAATGAGCCCAGCGGGTTGGCGCGCCTCCATTCGAACGCCATGCGACGCTCCGGCGGCAGCGATTCCGGCAGCACGAACCAGCCGAAGCCGGCATTGATCAGGCAGGCCGCAGCCGAGAACCAGAACGGCAGGCGCGGATCGAGACCGCCCAAAAGGCCGCCGATCGCCGGGCCGAGGATGAAGCCGACGCCGAAGCCGATGCCGACTACGCCGAACGCCTTGGCGCGATTGTCTGCCGGCGTGACGTCGGCGATGTAGGCGAAGGCCGTCGTGATCGTGGCAGCGGTGATGCCGGAGATGACGCGGCCGACGAACAGCCAGGCGAGATTGGGTGCCAGCGCCATCAGGATGTAGTCGAGTCCGAGACCGAAGCAGGACAGCAGGATCACCGGCCGGCGGCCGAAGCGGTCGCTGAGCGCACCGAGAAGAGGCGAGCAGAAGAACTGTATCAGCCCCCACACGGTGGCGAACAGGCCGAAGATCTCCGCGGCGCCGGCCATGTCACCGCGCATGAAGCCCAGCACCAGGGTCGGTAGCACCGGGATCATCAGGCCGAGCGCCAGCACGTCCAGCGTCACCGTGCAGAAAATGAAGGCGAGGGCGCGCTTGGTGTTCATCGATGAATATTTGGGGGATGGAGAGTTAATTGGTCGGGACGACAGGATTTGAACCTGCGACCCCCTGTCCCCCAGACAGGTGCGCTACCAGGCTGCGCTACGCCCCGACCGAAGCAGGGCGTGTAGCGCGAATGGCTGCGATGCCGCAAGCCGGCTTGCACCGGGCTAGCGGACGGCCGATACACGCGCCATGAACGCCCCCTATAGCCTTGCGCGCCGCGTCCTGGTCTATTCGTCCATCGGCCACGGCCTGATGCACCTGATGACCGCCTTCTACGCCGTCATCGTGCTGACGCTCGCGATAGAGTGGAAGCTGCCGGCCGAAGACCTGCTGGCGCTCTATGCGCCTGCCACCATCCTGCTGGGCGTGGTCTCGCTGCCGGCCGGCTGGGCCTCCGACCGCTTCGGCGCGCCGGCCATGATGGTCGTGATGTTCCTGGGGCTCGGCCTGTCCTCGATCGCCTGCGGCCTGGTGTCGACCGGAGACACCTGGGCGCTGGCGGCGGCGCTCTGCGGCATCGGCGTCTTCGGCGCGATCTACCATTCGGCCGGTATCGGCTGGGTGATCCGCACGGCCAAGGAGCAGGGCCATGCGATGGGCGTCAACGGCCTGTTCGGCAGCGCCGGTCTCGCGCTCTACGGCATCGTGCCGGGCGTGCTGATCACGCTCGCCTCATGGCGTGCGGCCTTCATCGCCCCCGGATTGGTCTGCCTCGTGATCGGCGCCGCCCTGGCCTGGGAGTTGCGGGCCGGCCGCGTCGGCGATCGACCGATGCCGGCTACGCCCGGCGTGCAGTCCGGCAGCCGCCACTTCTGGCGCGTGTTCTCGGTGCTGTCGGTGACGATGGCCCTGGAAGGCATCATCTGGCAGGCGGTGATGTTCGGTTCGGCGATGGTCTTCGAATCACGCTTCGCCGACGAGATCGCCCGCCTGCAAAGCGGGTTGGCGTCCTGGGGCCTGGTCACCCAGGCGGTGCTGTGGGTCGGCCTCGCCACCTCGGCGATCTACATCGTCTCCGGCCTGGCGCAGTACGCCATGGGCCGGCGCATCATCGACCGCTATCCGCTGAAGACGACCTACGTCATCGCCTCTGCGCTGCAGGTTGGCGCCATGCTTGCTCTCGCCATGGGCAACGGCTACCTGGCGCTGGCCGGCGCGATCTTCTCGGCGGTGCTGAGTTCGGCGGCGGGCCCGGTCGAGAACATCCTGATCGCGCGCTACACACCCAGCCGCTATCACGGCCTCGGCTTCGGCGCGAAGTTCGTCGTCGCCTTCGGCGCCGGACCGCTCGCCATCCTGCTGATCGCCTGGATCCGCAAGGAGACCGGCAGCCTCGACCTGTTCTTCCTCGGCCTCGCCGCCTTGTCGGTGGTGATCACCGCCGTGGCGCTGCTGCTGCCGGGTAACGACCGCGCGCAAGAGGCCGGTGCATCGGCGCAGGCGATACCTGCCGAGTAGCTACTTGCTGCCGCGCGCGGCCTTGAAGGCGGGCCGGACGAGACAGCGGTCGAGCCAGGCGCCGACATTCGGCGTCGCGCTGAAATCGTACTTGATGGGCTTGGCCCAGCTGCAGATCGACGCGACGTTGAGGTCAGCGACGGTGAAGGTCGGCCCCAGTAGATACTCGCGGCCCTGAAGGGCGGCGTTCAGCACGCCGAACGGCTTGGGCAGCGCCTTCTGCGCTTCGGCCACGGCCTCGGGCTTGCGTTTGTCGGGCGCGGTCATGAACATGTCGATGAGGATCGTCAGCAGCGGCTTCTCGACCTCGGTCATGCCCCAGAAGCTCCACTGGTTGGTCAGTGCACGATCTTCCAGCTTGGATGGGAAAAGGCCGTTCCTGTTGTACTTCTCGGCGAGATAGAGATTGATCGCCATCGATTCGAACAGCTTGAAGTCGCCATCGACCATGGCCGGCGATTTGCCATTGGGATTGATGGCGAGGAATTCCGGATTCTTGAGGTCCTTCATCTCGACCGGGACATGCTCGAACGGCAGGCCGAGCTCGTGGACGATCCAGAGTGCGCGGGCGGCCCGCGACGCAGTTGGGCCATAGATTTTGACGGTCACTTTTTTTCTCCCTATTCGCCCGGTTACTCACCGAGCCCGTATTCGTGTCCGACATAGCCGTGCGGATGGCCGAAGCGTTCGGTCATCACCGCGGCCAGATCCTTGGTCGGTGCGGCGATCCAGCCGCCGGAGCGTACTGCATATCGCTTGGCTGCCGCCGGGGATTTGGGTTCGAACCCCTGCTGCAACGCACGAGCATTACCCATAATGAGTTTCCGGAATTCGACGATGCCGAGGTCAGTCGGGCCGAGATGCTCCTTGGTGCGATCCTGGACCGGGCCCTGGCTGTCCTGGATGGCACCGTCCTGCTCGGAGACGCCGGTGATGCCGGTGAAGCTCGTGGTCTTCTGCTGCTGGCGATCGATCAGGTAGTCGTTCTTCATGTTGCGCAGCGGCACGTAGTCGTCGCCGACCTCGGAGTGCACGCCGAAGCCGCCGTCGAATTGCGTGCGTTCCGAGTTGGTGAAGGCGCGGTCGGGCCGCCAGCTGTAGGTATAGACCCAGCACTCGGCGTCGCTCACCGGCACCCAGGCCTGGCCGTAATAGACCTCGCCCGGCATCGCTGCCGGCGCGAAGGCGTGGTTGGGCATCAGGAACTGCGCGATGCGCCAGTAGAGATCGGCTGTGTCGGTCTTGCGCGCGCCGCCGATCACTAGGCCGGCGTCGTGGCCAATGATGCTGAATTTCGGCCGCGGGTCGTTGCGCACCCAGCGCACGCGGTCGTCGCGCGTGGACTGGTCGCCGAGTGCCGCCGACTTGGCGTAGATCGCCAGTGCTTCCTTCTCGTCCTTGGTCAACACGGCATGCAGGAACGAGAAATGCGCGGTGTCGATGCCACCCTCGAGGCTCTGCACCCAGTTGCAGTCTTGCCATTTCTTGGAGACGTAGCGCTGCGCCGTCGGCACCAGCCCTAGCTCGAGCTGCGGCAACTCCGGCATCTTCTCCTTCGGGCCCATGTAGACCCAGATCAGGTCGCCCCATTCGCGGGTCGGGTAGGCCAGCAGCTTGATCGAGTTCTTGTAGTCCGATTCAGGCGGCGAGGTCGGCAGGTCGACGCAGTTGCCGTCTGTATCGAACTTCCAGCCATGGAAGGCGCAGCGCAGGCCGCACTCCTCGTTGCGGCCGTGATAGAGATTGGCGCCGCGGTGCGGGCAGTGCGGCTCGACGATGCCGACGCGGCCCTCGGTGTCGCGGAAGGCCAGGAGTTCCTCGCCGAGAAGCTTGATCTTTTTGGGTGGGCCGTCGCGTTCCGGCAGTTCCTCCGACAAGAGTGCCGGCATCCAGAAGCGGCGCAGAAGCTCGCCCATCGGCGTGCCCTTGCCGCTGCGCGTCAGGAATTCATTGTCGGCCTGGCTCAGCATCCTACTTGCCCGTCGCCTTGGCCAACCCCTGGTCGAGGTCGGCGATCAGATCGTCGGCCGTCTCGATGCCGATCGACAAGCGCAGAACGTCCGGGCCTGCCCCGGCAGCAACGCGCTGCTCCTCGGTGAGCTGGCGATGGGTCGTCGAGGCGGGGTGGATGATCAGGCTCTTGGCGTCGCCGATATTGGCGAGATGCGAGAAGAGATCGACGCTGTCGACCAGCTTCACGCCGACGTCGTAGCCACCCCTGACGCCGAAGGTGAACACCGAGCCCGCGCCCTTGGGCATGTAGCGCTTGGCCAGCGCGTTGTACTTGTTGGACTTGAGGCCGGCATACATCACCCACGACACGGCCGGATGCTTCTCGAGGTATTCGGCGACCTTCAGGGCATTGGCGCAGTGCCGGTCCATGCGCAGCGCCAGGGTCTCGATGCCGAGCATGGTGATCCAGGCGTTGAACGGTGCCTGCGAAGGCCCGAGATCGCGCAGGCCGACGGCGTGGCTGTGGAAGGTATAGGCCATGTCGCCGAAGGATTCGTGGAAGTTGAGGCCGTGATAGGCGGGCTCGTTGCCGCCGATGCTGGGGAACTTGCCATTCTTCGACCAGTCGAACTTGCCTGAATCGACCACTGCGCCGCCCATCGACGTGCCGGTGCCGGACAGAAACTTGGTGGTCGAGTGCAGCACCAGCGTGGCGCCGTAGTCGATCGGCTTGCAGAGGTAGGGGGTGGCCAAGGTGTTGTCGACGATCAGCGGCACGCCGGCCGATTCGGCGATGCGCGCGATCGCCTCGATGTCGCTCACCACGCCGCCGGGATTGGCGATGCTCTCGATGAAGAAGGCCTTGGTCTTTGGGCCCACGGCCTTGCGGAAATTCTCCGGGTCGTCGGCATCGACGAACTTCGCCGACCAGCCGAACTTCGGATAGGTGTTCTTCATCTGCTGGATCGAGCCGCCATAGAGTCGCGTCGAGGCGACGATGTCGTCGCCGGGGCTCATCAGCGGAAAGAGGGCGAGGACCTGGGCGGCGTGGCCCGACGACGCCACGGTGCAGCCGCGCCCGCCTTCGAGCGTCGCCAGCCGCGTCTCGAGCGCGGCATTGGTCGGGTTGGTCAGCCGTGAATAGATAAAGCCCACAGTCTGCAGGTTGAACAGCGACGCGGCATGGTCGGCATCGTCGAAGACATAGGCCGTGGTCTGGTAGATCGGCAGCGCCCGCGCGCCGGTGGTCGGGTCGGGGGCGGCGCCGGCATGCACCGACAGCGTCTCGAAGCCGTATTTGCTGTTGCTCACGAGAAATCTCCGGCGAAAAAATTAGGAAGGCGAGAACACGATGCAGGCCGGACTTTTAACACGGATACGCGCGCCGGCCGGTGCAAGCTGGCCGTCGCGGCCCTTGCGGTAGGCGAGGATCGAATGGCTGCCCTGGTTGGCGCAATAGAGGAAGCGCCCGGAGGGATCGAAGGCGAAGAAGCGCGGCACCGTGCCGCCCGACGGCACCCATTGCACGGGACTGAGCGTCCCTTTCGCTGCATCGATGGCGAAGACGCCGATACTGTCGTGACCGCGGTTGGAAACGTAGAGGAAGCGGCCGGTGCGCTCGACGGCGATCTCCGCGCCGGTGCTGTAACCGGTGAATGAGTCGGGCGTCGACGGCACGGTCTGGAGCGGCTTCAAGGCGCCGCTCGCGCGGTCGAGGCGATAGGTCGTCAGCGTCGAATCGAGTTCGTTGATGACCCAGGCCAGCGCCTTCCGTGGGTGAAAGGTAATGTGGCGCGGCCCCGCGCTGGGGCGTGACGCAACCCGCGCCGCCTCCCTGAGCACGCCGCGCCTGGCATCGAGGCGGTAGGCGACGACGGCGTCCGAGCCCTTGCACGGCACGTAGAAGAAGCGCTTGCCGGGATCGAGCGGATTGTGATGCGGATACATGCCGCGCTGCTGCACGCGATGCGGCCCCTGCGTTCCTTTCACGATCGTGAGGGTGCTGTAGGGCCCGAGGCTGCCGTCGTCTCCGACCGGCAAGGCGGCGAGAGAATCGGATCCATAGTTGGCCACGGCGAGGAAGCGGCCGCTGTGGTCGAAGGCCAGATGCACGGGATTGAAGCCGCCGGTCGGCTGGCGGTTCAGCAGCGCGATGCGACCGCTGCGCCGATCAACGGTGAAGGCGCTGGCTTCGCTGCGGCCGCCGTGAATGGCGTAGAGCCGTTCGCCGCCCGGATCGAAGGCGAGGAAGGACGGGTTTTCGATGGCGAGGAGCTGGACATGCTCGAACGCGCCGCTGCGCCGGTCGACGCGATAGACGTTGATGCCCTTGCCCTCTCCCTCGCGCTCCGGCGAGGTGTAGCAGCCAACATAAGCGAACAGGCTGGTCATTTATTGCCTCATCGTCGAGTAGATCGCCTGGCGCAGACCGATTTCGCTCGCCTTGACGAGGTTGATCGGGCTTGGCGCCAGCGACAGGGTGCCGAACACGGAGAACAGATAGCGCGAGCCGTCGGGCCGCGGCACGATAATGTAGCGGGCGTCGCTGATGCCGTTGGTCCGTTCGCAGGCTTCGAAGCCGCGCACGACCTGGATCGACCGTTCATCGGGCGTCATGCCCGACGAGAAGCGTCCCTCGCAGCTCCGCGCGTCACCGTCGAACAGGGCCTTTGCCGGGGCATTGTCACGTTGGCAGAGTTCACCCCCAAACTCCGACCGCTTCGCTTCATGGCGCTGTAGCATTTCCAATGACTTAGCAGGCTCGGGCAGAGGCCAGAAATGGCTCACAAGCGCCAACGTGACAATGCCTGCAGATTTCGTCGATCAGGCGCAGCGGGTGATAGAGGTTAAGCGTGTAGACCAGCGGCCCGAAGCGCATCGTCCGCGTGCGTTGGGCCACGGCGGCGGGAAAGACGCTGGGTGAGGGCGCCATGCCGAGGGGTGTCGAGTGGTGTTCGGCGACGTGATAGGAGTGGAAGCCCGCCCATTCGTAGAGCTGGATCAGCTTCAGCCGCTCCTCGTACTGGCGGCCGGCATCGGGACCTGAACGGTCCATATGGTCGAAAATGCCGAATTTCATTTTTTCGTTATATTAGAGGGAGTTGAGGCACTATACTCTCAACTCATGCGAAAGTTGTTGCCTAAATGCACGCGCGACAAAGCGACTCAGAGCGCGGGCATGACTTCTTTGGCAAACAACTCGACCGATTGCGCCGACTCCTCGAACGACAGATCGCCGAAGGCGAGCCTGCAGATGCAGTAGTTGATGCCGGCAACCGCGTTGTCCCGCCTCAGCCGCTCGCGCACCGTCGAGGCGGAGCCGGCGATAATGTAGCCGCCGTCCAGGGCCGGCTCGAAGTCGGCAGGGATCATCTGGCGCGGCAGGCCGACGCCATGGGCGCGCCAGAGATGGATCAGCGCGTCGTACCACAGGGCATAGGCGCGCTTGGCGGCACTTTGGGCCTCCTTGTCGGTATCGCCGACCACGATATGGCGGCTGAGTCCGATGAAGGGGAGCGCTGCCTCACCGTGGCCCAGTGCATTCCAGGCGGCGCGAAAGCGCGCGGCGAATTTACCGACGCCTTCGGCCTTCATGCCGACCACGACATTGCAGCCCTGTTCGGCGAGGCGGTCGGCGCTCTCCAGCGAGTTGGCGCCGTACCACAGCGGCGGATGCGGCGTCTGCACCGGCTGCAGCTCCATCGGCACGTCGTTGAACGAGAAGTATTTGCCCTGGTAGCTGAGGCGCTTCTCGGTCAGTCCCTTCAGGATGACGGCCAGTGCCTCGGCGAAACGTTCGGGGCCTGTCGCGGGATCGACACCGTAGTAGCCGACCTCGTAGGGCGAGATGCCGCGGCCGATGCCAAGCTCGAGCCGGCCGCCGCTCAATTGGTCGAGCATGCAGATCTCGTCGATCAGGCGCAGCGGATGATAGAGGTTGAGCGTGTAGACCAGCGGCCCGAACCGCATCGTCGTGGTCGCGCGCGCGACCGCGGCGAGGAAGACACTGGGCGAGGGCGCCATGCCGAGCGGCGTCGCGTGGTGCTCGGCCAGGTGATAGGCGTGGAAGCCCGCCTTCTCGTAGAGCGCGATCAGCTTCAGCCGATCGTCGAACTGCCGGCCGAGATTCGGGCCGGCGCGGTCCATGTGATCGAAGACGCCGAATTTCACAGAGCCCGCTTCTTCGCAGAGATCACGCCACTGGCGATACCGTGCCATTCGATGCTGCCGCTCAAGCGGCTGTGCTCGATCTTGGGACAACGGTTCATCACGACTTTCAGGCCGGCGGCTTCGGCGCGCTCGGCCGCGGCTTCGTTGACCACGCCCAACTGCATCCACAGCACCTTGGCACCATGCTTGATCGCCTCGTCGGCGATCGGCCCGGCGGCCTCTGAATTGCGGAAGATATCGACCATGTCGGCCTTCGCCGGTAAGTCCGCGAGTGTTCCGTAAATTTTTTCGCCCAGAATGTGCTGCCCGACTGCACCGGGATTCACCGGATAAACCTTGTAACCGCGGCTCTGGAGATATTTCATGGCGAAATAGCTGGGGCGATTCCAGTTGGTCGACGCGCCGACCATGGCAATGGTCTTCACCTCGCGCAGGATGCGGCGCAGGTAGAGGTCGTCGTATCGGTCGCTGAAGACGGCGTTCATGGGGTGGGGATTATACATGGCTGGGCCGATGCTTTTCGAACCGATTTCGATCCGCGACGTGAGGCTCAAGAATCGCGTCGTCGTGGCGCCGATGCACCAGTATTCGGCGGTCAAGGGCTTCGCCACCGACTGGCACCTGATGAATGCCGGGCGTTATGCCGCCGGCGGCGCCGGGCTCGTCATTATGGAATCGACCAAGGTCGAGCGCCGCGGCTGCGGCACGGTCGGCGATCTCGGATTGTGGGACGACGCCCATATTCCCGGTCTCAAGCGCTGCGTCGATTTCATCCGGCTGCACAACTCCGTGCCGGGCATTCAGCTTGGCCATTCCGGCCGCAAGGCGCGGCGCTTCCGTCCGTGGGAAGGCGGCGCGCCGCTGAAGCCGTTGCCGGACATCTGGGATTGGGAAGGGTGGGAACTCGTGTCGTCGAGCGGCATCAACTCGCCCGAGTCGGATCCGACGCCGCGCGCGCTGACGTGCGAGGAAATCCCGCAGGTGATCGAGCGCTGGGGCCAGGCGGCGCGGCGGGCGCACGAGGCGGGCTTCGACGTGCTCGACCTCCACATGGCGCACGGCTACCTGATCCACCAGTTCCTCTCGCCATTCTCCAACGTGCGCAACGACGAGTACGGCGGCAGCGAGCTGAACCGTATGCGCTTCGCGATAGAGGTGGTGGAAAGCGTGCGCGCGCACTGGCCGGCATCCAAGCCGTTGTTCGTGCGCTTCTCGGTAGAGGACGATTCGGGCTGGGGACCCGGCCAGAGCGTGGCACTGGCCAAGATCCTGAAACCCAAGGGCGTCGATTTGATCGACTGCAGCTCGGGCGGCATGCGCGGCTCACCGGTGGTGAGCGCCGGACCCGTCACCTACGGCTACCAGGTGCCCTATGCCGAGCGCCTGAGGAAAGACGCCGACATCATGAGCATGGCGGTCGGGCTGATCGTCCACGCCGATCAGGCGGAGAAGATCCTGCAGGAGGGCAGGGCCGACCTGATCGCGCTCGCCCGTGAGCTTTTGTACAATCCCAACTGGCCGATGGACGCTGCGCAGAAGCTCGGTGTCGACGCCCAGTTCGGCTCGGTGCCGCCGGCGCAGGCCTACTGGCTCGCCAAGCGCGCGCAATCGGTGAAGAGCGTCGTGCCATCGACCTACCAAAAGGGCATGGGTGTGGGGTGAAAACCGCAGGCCTCCAGCGGGTCTGCTCGGGCTGCTTCTGGCCGGCTGTGCCGGCGAACAGCAGATCGTCACGACCCATCACGCCACGATTGGCGAGATATTGGTCGGTACGCCGCCGCCGTGGTGCCAGGTCGTTGTGCGCGACGCGACCGGAACGGGTACGGTACTTTACCTCGTCCTGCCGAGTCCCGAGATGCTGGAGGAGATCAAGGATTCTCCCTGCTCTCCCCAGAGCATCCTGAAAATCGACCGCAAGGCCTTCGAACTCGCCAACCAGCAGGGCCGCAAGGGCTTCACCGTCGAGGACCGGCGGGCCTATGCGACCAGCCGCGACGGCAAAGTACAGCCCCAGAGCGGTGAAACGAATGCACTGCCGCCCGTGACGGTAATGGTTTCGACCGTGC
>CAMDQJ010000065.1 GCA_945905835.1 Asaia bogorensis | reverse complement strand
ACGGCACCCTTGGCCTTGTGGCGCATCAGGGCGGCGAGCAGGCCAATCGTGTCTGACGTGCCGCCGGCGCCGGGATTGTCCTGCACGTCGGCCAGCACGATCGGCTTCTTGGCTTTCTTGGCCAGTTCCATGGCGCGCAGGGTCGCGGCGTCGGGATCGAGCAACTCGCCGTTGAACGCTTTCTCCTGCGCCTTCACGGCAGCCGCGAGCTTGTCGGCGGCTGCTTCGACGGCTTCCTTGTCGTGGCCGTAGACGACCAGCGCCGGCCCGCATTGCGCGATGTCGGCGGGCGGAAAGCCCGGCGTGTGGGTGACGCTGACGATACCCTGGTTGTGGCTCTTCTCGCCGGCTTCGAGTTCGCCCACGAGATCGAAGATCGCCTTAGCCGGCTCGATGAAGGTGCACTGCCAGACCAGCGGGATGAGGAAATCGAGCTGCCGGTAGGCGCGATAGACCGGACGCTTTTCCTTCAGCAAACGGTCGAGAAGCTCGACGGCGCGCTTGCCTGTCACCGCCATGTCGATGTGCGGATAGGTGCGGTAGCCGACCATCGCCGTCGCGAGCTTGGCCATCTCGGGCGTCAGGTTGGCGTGATAGTCGAGGCTGGCCACGATCGGCAGGTCGTTGCCGACGATGCCGCGGATGCGGCGCATCAACTCGCCTTCGCCATCCTCGGTGTTCTCGGCAACCATGGCGCCGTGCAGATCGAGATAGATGGCGTCGAACGGCCCGAGTTTGCGAATATCCTCGTCGAACAGCGCCCACATCTTCTCGTAGGCGTCCTCCGTTACGTAAGAGGCGGGCGCTGCGGCGGCCCAGGCCAGCGGCACGATCTCGTGGCCGAGTTCGACCAGGCGCTTGACCGCGCCGGCGATGGGAATGTTGAAGCCCTCGACGCCGGCGATCATTTCCGGGCCGCGCAGCAGCGGCGGCCAGGCATCAGCGCGGACGAATTCGTCCCAGGTCGCCTGCTGCGGTGCAAAGGTGTTGGTCTCGTGCTGAAATCCGCCGACGGCAATACGCGCCATTTGTTCTCTCCCAACCTTCACAACGCCTTAATCGGCCGCCATCTTTGCACCATGCGCCTCGTTCTTGCACTCCTCGCCCTGCTGTCGCTGGCAGGCTGCGCCCTCGGCCGCCTCGCGAATGGGAGAGGCCGGGCGCCAGCCGCGAGGCGGCCAAGCAGGACCTGTCGGAATGCCGCCGCACCGCTTCCGCCGAGGCGCTGCGCATACAATACGACGGCTCGTTGGCTTCCCGCGCCTGGGACCGCCCTACTACGGCCGCGGCGATATCTTCTACCGCCAGCAGCGCGTCGAGAACGAGCGTTCCTACAACGAGATCCGGCTCACCAGTTTCTGTATGCACAACAAGGGCTACGAGCTGACCCCGGTGACGCCGCCCGAAACCGCGCCAACTAGTCCGCCGCCTCCTCCTCGATCGCCCTGAGCAGCACCGGCCAGTATTCCTTGCCGTGGCCGAGTTCGACGGCCCGCTCCATCAATTCGCGCGCCACGTCGGCGCCCAGCGCCGGCACGCCCTCCTCTTCGGCCATGGCGATGGCGTAGCTCAAATCCTTCAGCGCATATTCGGTCGAGAACGCGCGCTCCGGGAACACGCCGGGCAGCAGTGCCTTGATGCCGTGATTGCGCAGAGCGAAGGAATCAGCCGAGCCCTTGGTCAGGGTATCGAACAGCACCTTGCCGTCGACGCCATGGGCGCGCGCGATGGTCAGTGCCTCGCTCAGTGCCACCACCGTCTGGAACAGGATCATGTTGTTCAGGATTTTTACGGCTTGGCCGCTACCAGCCTCACCGCAATAGGTCACTTCGTTGGCCATGAGGCGCAGCAGTGGCTCGATGCGCGTAAAACAGTCCGGCGTGCCGCCGACCATGATCGAGAGCGTGCCGTCGATCGCGGCCTGGCGCGTGCGCGCCACCGGCGCGTCGGCAAAGGCCGAGGCACGGCCCTCGAACTCGGCATAGAGCCGGCGCGCGAGACTCACCGGCGAAGTGCTGAGATCGATCACCGTCCAGCCGAGCTTGACCTTGTCCACCAGCCCGCCGTCGCCGAGGCAGACCTGCTCGACCTCCTTGCCACCGGGCAGCGAGAGAAAGATCGTGCGCGCGCTCGAGGCGATCTCGTCGAGCGAGGCGGTCTTGACGCCATCGGCGGCGAGACGCTGCAGCGGTGCGGGATCGCGGTCGGCCGCCAGGACGGTGGCGCCGCTTTTGCGCGCGAGATTGCGGCACATCGGCTCGCCCATGGTGCCGACGCCGATGAAGCCAATGATGTCTGTCATATGTACTCGTTCAATCCACGATGAAAAGTTTGGCGCCGACGGCCGTCTTCGAGCGGTGCGCAAGATCGCCATCTGCCACCTGATAGCTCTGGCCCGGCTTCAGCACGACGGTGCGTCCATCGGCCAATTCGGTATGCAGCTCGCCCTCGAGTACCAGCAGGACGTGGCCCTTCTGGCACCAATGGTCGGCGAGATAGCCCGGTGTGTACTCGACCATGCGCACACGGATATTGTTGAAGTTGCGCGTGCGCCAATAGGCCCTGCCGGTGTCGCCGGCATGCTCCGTGCGCTCCACGCCTTCCCACTCGGTCGTGCCGAACGGAATATCGAACATCAGCATACGATACGCCCTCCTTGCTCCTGCTCTATCTCATTCCACGCTGCTAAGCACGCGCGCCAGGCTGTCGCGGCCACGATAGAGCACCGAGCGCCAGCCGAGTGCGCGGGCGGCATCGACGTTGGCGGGTGAATCGTCGACGAACAGGATCGAGCGCGAGTTCTGCACGCCCATGCGCACCTGGGCGTTGGTGAAGAACACGCGGTCGGGTTTGCAGACGCCCAGTGCCGCCGAATAGATGATCTCGTCGAAATGCCGGTCGAGGCCGGCATGTTCCTTGAGCCAGGCGATGCGGTGATGCTCCTGGTTTGAGGCGGCGAAGACGCGGGCGCCGGTACGGGCGCGCCAGGCCGCGACATCGGCCAGAAGGTCGCGATCGATGACGCTGTCCTTCTCGAACCAGTAGGCAGCGAACGCATCGATCCGGTCGACCAGCCCCTTCGGTTCGAAATAATTTTGCAGTGCCACGTAAAGATCAAGGCGACCGCGCAGCACCTCCCTGAATTCACCACAGAAGAAATCGCGTTCGATCTCGGCGTAGCCGAGGCCAAGGTCGGCTTGCAGCGTCGCGTACCAGGGATGCGCCGAGCCGGGCGTCGCGAGCGAGACGACGCCGTCGATGTCGAGGACGAGAACAGTGCTGGACGCGGCCATGGGCGATCATGCTACAGCACGCGCCGACCGCCCGGATAGAGACTTTGGACCTCATCGTTCCCACCCTGCAGCACCTCGCATCCTATGCCGACGCGCTTCGCCGCGGCTGGTCGCCCGACAACGTGCGTCTCGAAGCGGCGGCGCGCGAGGAGCTGGCGCGCATCGAGGCCGGACCGGTGAGCTTCATAGCCAGCCTCGACAACCGCGAGGCCAAGGGTGGCACGGTCACGCTGCCCGATGGCTCGATCGTGCAGCGCCTGCCGGGCTTCCGCCGCTGGATGTGGGACGCTGAATTTTGCGGCTCGATCGGCTTTCGCTGGCAGCCCGGGACGTCCGAACTGCCGGCGTATGTGCTCGGCCATATCGGCTACGCCGTCGTGCCATGGAAGCGTCGTCTCGGTTACGCCATGCGCGCGCTCGGCCTGCTGCTGCCGATGGCCAAGCGCGAAGGCCTTGATCATGTCGAGCTCACCGCCGATCCCGACAACCTCGTCTCGCACAAGGTGATCACGGCCAATGGCGGTGTCCTGGTCGAGCGCTTCAATTCCGGCCCGGCTTACGGCAACAAGGAAGAACTGCGCTTTCGCATCGACTTGTGATGTGGCTTGATCTGCCGATGACCTTCGAAACCTGACTGGCGTTTTCCGCCGCATCGACGATCCTGCTGATCATTCCCGGGCCGACCGTGCTGCTGGTCGTGTCCTACGCGCTGGGCCAAGGTTGGCGCACGGCGCTGCCGATGGCGGTCGGCGTGGCGCTGGGCGACTTCACCGCCATGACGCTGTCGATGCTGGGCCTCGGTGCCCTGCTCGCCACCTCGGCGACCCTGTTCACCGCGCTGAAGTGGATCGGCGCCGCCTATCTCGTTTGGCTCGGCATCAAGCTGTGGCGCGCAGGCGGCAGCCTCGACGCGCCGCCGCGCACCGACACCGTTTCGGCCGCCAAGATGCTGGGCCACGCCTTGATCGTGACCGCGCTCAATCCCAAGAGCATCACCTTCTTCGTAGCCTTCCTGCCGCAGTTCCTCGACCCGCGCGCCGACTTTTTGGCGCAGATGCTGGTGTTCGAGACGACGTTCCTGGCGCTGGCCTTCGCCAATGCCTTCGGCTACGCGCTCGTTGCCGCGCGGGCGCGGCGGTTGGTGCGCAACGAGCGTGTCATTGGAATTTTCAACAAGGCCGGCGGGACGTTGCTGATCGGTGCGGGCCTGGCGGCAGTGAGCTTGGGGAGCGCGAGAAACTAAAAAAAAAATTGGGCAGGATTCATGAGCGTTTCAGTTCAGACCGCGCTCGAGCCCATGCTCGACTCCAGATCGAATCTCCGCCTGATGGCGCCACTCTCGGAATCGGTGGACGATTTCTCGATTGGCAATGCCTACGGCATCCAGGATGCGCTTCGTGCCGATTTCAACCGGCGCGGCGAGCGGCCGATCGGCTGGAAGCTGGGCGCCACCAGCCAGGCGGGGCAGACCGTCATGGGAGTAACGGAGCCAGCCTGTGGCTTCCTGCTTCGGAGCGCTAGGCAAGCGACGCCAATGTTTCCCTCGGCGGCTTTACGGACTTGCGGGTCGAGGCCGAGGTCGTCTTCCGGATGGGCACGAAGCTCGCCGGTCCCGGTGTCACAGCGTCCACGGCGCTTCGCGCAGTGGACGGTGCGGCGCCGGCTCTCGGGCTGCTGGATTTCGTCTTCTCAGGCAAGCCCCGCGGCACGGACTTCATCGCCAACAGCATCATCGCCAAGGCGATCGCGGTCGGCAGTCCGTTCATGCCGGCGCAGGGTCTCGACCTCGCGCGGGAAGAGGTCGTGTACGAGCACAATGGCGAAGTCGTCGGCAGCTACACGTCGGCGGAGGTGATGGGCAATCCCCTGAACGCACTGGCCTGGCTCGCCAACCACCTGGCGACGCGTGGCCTCGCTCTGGAGCCCGGTGATCTTGTCATGTCGGGCGCGATCTCGAAGATGCTGCGGCCGAAGGCCGGCGACACGATTCAGGCTAGGTTTGCGCGGCTGGGATCGGTGAGCATCAATATCGTGCCCTGACTCAGTGCTCGAGGCCGGTGCGCCGCTCCAGCGCGTAGCGCACCAGCGCCGCGAACCGATAGAGGCCGTGGACGAACTTGCCGTAGGGCATGGTCAGGAACAGGCCGAACACCACGCCGAGATGGACCGCGAGCAGCGTTCCCATCGCAGGTGTCTCGCGCAGGACCAGCAGCAGTAAGCCCGTCAGGCTGGTCAGGAACAGCATGGCCAGGAACGCCACTTCCATGCCGTAACGCGCCGGGTCGCGGATCTCGGGATCGCGCTTGCCCTTGGCCAGCAGCAGGCCGACCGGCCCGATCAGCAGGCCGATGCCGCCCAGCGTGCCCAGCACGACCGGCAGGTCGTACCAGGGATACGGCGACACCCGGCCCAACACGTAGTGATAGAGCGTCGCCACCGAGGTCGCGGCAAAGCAGAGCAGAAAGCCGTAGAACGTCAGGTGATGGTAGATCTTGCGCGTGTCGGTCGGCCGCTCCTCGTCGTTCATGCAGCCGACGCCGCCGCCGTCGAGGTAACGCAGGTTTCCGGTGTCCTTCATCGCCTGCCAAAATGCTGCCCAGCTCACGGGCCCCGCATCAGGCCCGCCGCTGTCGCGCCAGAACATCCGCACACCCATCGTGAGAGCAACGGCGGCGTAGAGCGTGACGGCGAGGAATAGGCCCGCCATGGCGTTGTGCGGCATCAGGCGAAAGAAGGCGCCGTTGCCGGTCTGGACGCCGAACATCACGGTCGGATTGTTGAAGGCCATGAAGCCGCCGATGAAGGCCGCCACGCTCAGGGCCGCGATGACGCTGACGGCCAGGCCATTGCGCTGGAACAACCCGGCGCAGGCGGGCGGCCAGGCGTAGGTGGCGTAAGAGTCAGCTCTTACCTCGGCCAACACTTTGGGCACGTTGACGTTGAAATCGTGCGGTGGCGAGAACTGGCAATCGTAGTAGCAGGCGCCGCAGCCATGACAGAGATTGGCGAGGTAGTTGAGGTCGCCGGCGCCGAACGCCGTGCGCATTTCCATCGCCGGGAAGACCGCGCACAGGCCCTCGCAATAGCGGCACGAGTTGCAGACCGTCATCAGACGGTCGGCTTCCTTCAGAATGTCAGTTACGGGCATTTTGCGCCGCCGAGTTGCCGGCAATGCGGCCGAACACGCTGCCGATGGTCATGCCGATGCCGGCGGCGTAGCCCTTGCCCAAAACGTTGCCGGCCATGATCTCCCCCGCCGCAAACATATTGGCCGAGGGTCGTCCGTCGGTCATGACCATGCGCGCCTCCTGGTTCACCCTGGTTCCGAGATAGGTGAAGGTGATACCGGGCCGCACCGGATAGGCATAGAACGGCGCCGTCTCGATTTTCCGCGCCCAATGCGTCTTGGGCGGCTCCAGTCCTTCGGTGCGGCAATCGTCGAGGATGGTGTGGTCGAAGGTGCCGGGCCGCACCGCGGCGTTGAAGTCCCGCACTGTTTTTTCAAGCGCGGCCGGGTCGAGGTCGAACTTGCCGGCCAGTTCGGCCAGGGTCTCGCCACGGATCGCCGGATAGAGCGACGGCATGAACATCTTGAGCGATGGCGCATCGAACACGATGTAGGCGATCTGGTCGGGCTGGCCCGCCACCAGCCTGCCCCAGATGGCATAGCGCTTGGGCCAGACGTCCTCGCCCTCGTCGTAGAAGCGTTGGGCGTGTTTGTTGACGACGATGCCGAACACCACGCAATCGAGCCGCGTGATGATG
This sequence comes from Asaia bogorensis, assembly GCA_945905835.1. Classification (GTDB taxonomy): domain Bacteria; phylum Pseudomonadota; class Alphaproteobacteria; order Reyranellales; family Reyranellaceae; genus Reyranella. The sequence goes on along the minus strand of CAMDQJ010000065.1, from coordinate 15,655 downwards.
CCGCCGTCGTATTTCGGCGCCCGCGCATCGATCGCCACGGCGTGGCACTGGGTCGGATCGCCGATCTGCTGCACGCCGGCGTTGAGCAGTATCTTGAGAATAGTGCCCCTGTTGTTCTTCGTGCCGCGGATCAGGAAATTGTCGGCGGCGTCGCCCCAATACTGCTTCAGCCATTCGAAGTTGGATTCGAAGCCGCCGGCGGCTGCCACCAATGTCGAGGCGCGGACCTTGCCGCCGCCTTTGCCAATCGTGGCCGACAAGAACATGCCGTCCTCGATCTCGAGTTCGGTCACTTCGGACTCGTAACGAACCTCGACGCCGATCTTCTGGGCGGTGGCGTAGAGCGTGTTCAACATCGCCCGCCCTCCTCCCAGGAAGAACGAGTTGGTCCGCCCGAGGCTGAGCGTCCCGCCCAGCGACGGCTGGAAGCGCACGCCCTGCTCGGCAATCCAAGTCAGCATCGCCTTGGATTCGCGGATCATGTGGCGGGCCAGCGGCTCGTCGGTCTGGCCGTCGGTGACGTGCAACAGGTCGTCCCAGAACTCTTCTTCGCTGTAGGGCCCCGACAAGGTGTCGGTGGCGCTGTCGTGGGCGCAGCGCATGTTGCGGGTGTGGCGCGTGTTGCCGCCGCGCCAGAACGGGTCGGCGGATTCAAGCACCAGCACCGAGCCGCCGGCGCGCCGGGCGCTGATTGCGGCACAGAGGGCAGCGTTGCCGCCGCCAATCACCAATACGTCGTATTTCTTGTCGGACTCGGACACGGCCCGAGACTAGCGTGAAAATCAGCCGAGAGGTACTTCCGCGCAGCGGCACTGCATGGCCGGCCCGCGCGGCGCCAAAAAGTCCGCCCAGATCGCATTGTGATGCTCGATGATCTTGTCGGCCGCCAGGTGGGGTCGGTCCATCGTGGTGTGTCCGTCCAGCGGAACGATCGTCGGGTAGCCGCGCGCCAGCGCGCTGCGCACGGTCGTGTCGACGCAATAATCCGTGGCGCAGCCGGTCAGGATCAGGCGCTTGATCGCGTGCGAGCGCAGGAATTCATCGAGTGTGGTGCCGAGGAAGGCATCGCACGAGGTCTTACGGATGATGGTGTCGTCGGCCTCGACCTCCAGGGTCGGCAATAACCGCCATCCCGGCAGGTCCGGATGATGGCGATCGCCCGGCGGGCCGTCGTGCTGGATGAAGACGACTTCGCCGCCTGTAGCGCGTACGGACGCGGCCAATCCGTTCAGGCGCTGCACCAGGCCCTCGGCGTCGCGGCGGTGAACGAACCCCTGCTGCAGGTCGATGACGATCAGCGCTTGTTTCACCCAGCGACGGTGCGGCAAGCCCGCCTCAAAGGCAAGACGACTACTTGCGTTCCGGTTCGCTGACGAAGGCCACCTTGCCCAGCCCGGCGCGCGAGGCGTCGGCCAGGGTTTCGGAGACGAAGCGGTAGGTCACGCCCTGGTCGGCGCGCAGGTAGATTTCCGGCTGCGGTCGCTTCTTGCCCTCTTCGACGAATTTCAGCGCCGCGTCCTCACGGGTGATAACCTCGCCGTTCCAGTAGCGCACGCCCGAGGCGTTGATCGAGAACTCGATCTTGTCGGGCTTCACGATGTCGGCACTCGAGGTCACCTTGGGCAGGTCGAGCTTGACCACCTGGGTGAGCAGCGGTGCGGTGACGATGAAGATCACCAGCAGCACCAGTACGACGTCGATCAACGACACCATGTTGATCTCGGCCATCGGCTGGGACGAGGTTTTGCGGTCGAAGCTGGCGAAGGCCATGGTCCTGTCCTTCCCTTACTGAGCCGAAGCGAGCGATGGCGGATTGCCGCGACGCAGTGGACGGACCTGCGCCGAGGTCGAGCCTTGCAGCGCCTGGCCCATCGACAGGAACGTCAGCAGCTCGAAGGCGAAGGCGTCGAGCTTGGCGGTGAGCACGCGGTTAGACCGCGTGAGCCAGTTGTAGCCCATGACTGCCGGCAGGGCGACGGCGAGGCCGATGCCGGTCATGATCAGCGCCTCGCCGACCGGGCCGGCCACCTTGTCGAGCATGCCCGAGCCGCTCATGCCAATGGCGACCAGTGCGTGATAGACGCCCCACACTGTGCCGAACAGGCCGACGAAGGGCGCGGTGGCGCCGATGGTGGCCAGCATGGTGAGGCCGTTCTCCAGCGACGTCGTCTCCTCGTCGAGCACCTTCTTGATGGTGCGGGTGAGGAATTCCTGCGAGCTGCCGGCTTCCTCCAGCTTGGCCGAGCCGTACTTGGCATGGTGCGCCTGGGCGTGCAGCGAATGGGCGGTGAGATGGCCGAACGGTTCGCGGACGCCGTGGATGTTGAGCTCGTTCTGCACGGCTTCGAGCGACGTGGCGCTCCAGAAGAATTCGAGGAACTTCTGGCTGCGCCGTGTGCGGACGACCTGGCTTATGCCCTTCATGACGATCAGGTACCAGGAGATCGCCGACATCAAGACCAGCACGACCAGGAGAACCCTTGCGACACCGTCGGATTGCGCGAGGAAATGGCCGAAACCCAAGGCCGATGTATCACCCATGATGCATCCTACTCCAACACGAAATTGATCGGGATCAGAACCCACACCGGCTGCGCCACGCCGGCTTCCATGAACGGCCTGAAGCGGGCGTTGCGCACGGCGACGAGAGCCGCTTCATCGAGCGCGGGAAAACGCGACGAGGTCTGCAGGGACACCTGCGTGGCACGGCCCGCGATATCGACGAAAACCCGTACCACCACCGAGCCCTTCTCGCCGGCCCGCTTCGACCGCGCGGGATAGACCGGCGACGGCGGCTCGAGATATTGGACCTGCGAGGCCGACACGGTCCGTGGCGCCGTAGGCGCCGCCGGCGGCGCCTGCTGGGGCGCTGCTTCCACCGGAATGGGCGGACGCGGCGGCACCTTGGGCTGAAGCTTGGGTGGCGGCGGCGGTGCGGCAGCCACCGGGAACACTGGCGGCGGCAGATCGGGCGGCGGCGTTTCGAGCTGCGTTTCGAGCTTGGGCATCTCCGGCGGCTGCAGATCGAGCGGCAGCGGCTCGTCGGGCATTGGCAGCTCGGGATCGACCTGGGGCGTCTGCTCGGCCGGCACCATGCGGACTTCCATCGGCGCCACCTCGCCTACGATCAGGCGTGCGGCATTGACCTGAGTCAGGGCCCAACCGCCCACGATATGCAGGACGATCACCAGGCCCAGCAATCCGCGCCGCACCCAGGTTGGCAACGGCTCGCGCAGCGCGGGCACGATGTTGCCGTGCATCGACGGGGCGGTTGGAGGGGCCGGAGCGTTCATGGCTCCATCATAACTGGAGCGGCGACAGGCCGAGCGCCACTGTTATTGCGACGGCGACGCCCAGAATCGACAGGCCGGTCAGGCGGCGGCGGTTGGTGTCGATCCAAAGGATCACGCCGCTGATCGACAGGAAAATAAGGCTTCCGCCCAACGTGTCGATGAGCAGAATCCAGGCGAGCGGCATGCCCGTGCCCTTGTGCATGTTGGTAAGCGTCGCCACCACGCCATTCGATGTCGTGCGAACGCTCGTCGATTTGTTGCCGGCCCAGTATTCGACCTGGAAGAGCTTGTTTGGCCCGCCGAAATTGAAAATCCAGCGCTCAGGCTGCATCGCCGGCCGCTGCTGGCCTTCCGCGCGCGGGCTGTCAACCCAGGGCGCCGGCCGCACGCGCTCGATGCGCATGTTGTTGGGCGGACCGTTGGCCTTGAGTTCCTGCTGTAGCCACACGGCCATTGCCTCGGCGGTTGCCGGCGCGGGATCCGGAAGCGTCAGCCGGAAATTGGTCTGCTGCTGATCGGGCAGTTCGAGCTTCATCACCGCGCGGTGATTCAGCCAGATGCCGCTGAAGCCCGTCATCAAGCCGAGCAGTGCGCCCCACAGGCCAGCGAGGTCGCCCCCTGCGACTGCATCAGTGCCTTGTTGACGATGGTGACCGACTGCGGGATGTCGCGGACATCGCCGCCGACGCGATTGATCGAGGTCGTGGGCGTGTTGAAGTTTTCGCTCGGCCGCGTGCCGGTCACGGTGACCGGCTTCATCGTCGCCGGAGCGGCAGTGGGATCGGCCGGCTTGGGATCGGTCGTCGGGTTCTGCGGATCCGGGGTCGGCGTCGACGTCGTCTGGGCCATAGCCGCGGGTGCCGCCAGAAGCCCCATCATGGCAGTCTTTACGGCGATACGACGCTTACGCACGGTCAAACCTCCCCCAAGGCGCTATAGTGGAGGTATTAATAGTTATTCGCAATATATCTGTAAATGCGCATCATTCGCATAACGAAAGCAGACAGTTTAAGAGAGATGGCGTGCCCGGCTGGATTCGAACCAGCGACCTACTGCTTAGAAGGCAGTTGCTCTCATCCCCTGAGCTACGGGCACGTAAGGCTAGAATAACACAGGGGCGACGACCGGTGGCCGTCAGCCGTCAATGTGTCCAGCGCCCAACACGGGTGTAGGCGAAATTGTCGGCGTAGGCCTTGGGTCGCACCGGCCGGCCCTTGGGCTGCTCCACGGTGTACTGCCAGCCGTTCTTTTCGGCATATGCCTCGGCCTCTTCCAGGGTCGCGAAGAAGAGCCTCACCTGCCCCATGGTGTCGCGTGAGCTGGTCCAGCCCATCAGCGGGTCGACCTGCTTGGCCGATGGCTCGGGCTCGATTACCCATTCCCGGGTGTTGCCCTGGCCGGACTGCATGGCCGTCTTGGCCGGCTTGAAGATGCGAACCTGCATACTCTCCAACTCTATCATTTGGGCTTTGGTCGGGGCGGCCGGATTTGAACCGACGACCTTCTGCGCCCAAGGCAGACGCGCTACCAGACTGCGCTACGCCCCGCGCGGGCATGTTCTATCAGCGGCCCGTGTGGCTCGGAAGGGCAATTTAACAAAGCCGTGTTAGACTGCCGCCATGTTCGATCAGATCCCGGAGCAAGGCGGCGGCGGCAACGGCCGTGCACCCTCGATCAATGTGCTGGGCGGGCCGCTGAAGCCCTGCTCGTCTGAGCCGCTGACCGGCTTCTACCGCGACGGTTGCTGCAATACCGGCCGAGAGGATCGCGGGGTGCATACGGTTTGCGTCGTCCTTACCGCCGACTTCCTCGCCTTTTCGAAGGGCGCTGGCAACGACCTCAGCACGCCCCTGCCCCAGTACGGCTTCCCGGGTCTCAAGCCCGGCGAGCGCTGGTGTCTGTGCGCCATGCGCTGGAAGGAAGCTTTCGACGCCGGCATGGCGCCGCAAGTCGTGCTCGAGAGCACGCACGCCGTGACGCTGCAGGTCGTCTCTCTGGACGAGCTGAAGAAGCATGCCGTTCAGTTGAACTAGGAACCCATATGAAGAGCTGGACCGATATCCGCGGCTCGCTTGCCGACTATGTGGATGCAAACTGGCTGCGCGAGTCGGCGCTGAAGCGTCGGCTTCGTGCGGAAACCGGCAAGATGCCGGCTGCCAACATGCAGATCTCCGCCCACCAGGGCCAGCAGCTCGCCCTGCTCGCCCGCACGGTCAACGCCCGCATCGCCGTCGAGGTCGGCATCTTCACCGGCTACTCGGCACTCTACGTCGCCGAAGTGCTGCCGAAGGGCGGCAAGCTCTACTGCTGCGACGTCAGCGAGGAGTGGACGGCGATCCCCGGCGCTACTGGCGCAAGGCCGGCGTCGAGGATCGCATCGAGCTCACGATCGCGCCGGCACTCGGCACGCTCGACCGGCTGCTCAAGCGCGGGCTTGCGGGCAAGGTCGACCTGGCCTTCATCGACGCCAACAAGGAAGACTACCCTGCCTACTACGAACGCTGCCTGAAATTGGTGCGCAAGGGCGGCCTGATCCTGGTCGACAACGTGCTGTGGGCCGGCTCGGTCGCCGCTCCCAAGGACAAGGATGCCGATACCAAGGCGATCCGTACGCTCAATGCCAAGCTCAAGTCCGACAAGCGTGTCGACCTTGCCCTGTCCTCGGTCGGCGACGGCATGACGATCGCGCTGAAGCGTTGAGGCCGGGGCCGGCGGCATGGACGAGGTCAAGCGCAAGACGATCCAGATCTTCGTCTCGTCGCCATCCGACGTCCGTCCCGAGCGGGCGCCGCCGGCTACACGCGGGCCGGCAAGCCCGGCGACGCCGCCAGGCAGTTGGCGCTCAAGAAGGAATTTGCCGAGGAATTCCGCGTGCTGCTCGAGCGGGCCAAGGCCGCCAGCGTGCAGTGAAGCGGCTCAGGCGTTGCCGAAGATCGCGTGCTTTACCTTGTCTCCCGGCTTGATGCCGAGCAGGCGGGCGCTGCCGCCGTTGATTTCGAGCACACCGCGCACCGGATGCTCGCTGGGGATTGTGTCGGTCGATTTCGGCACCGCGTTGGAATGAACGTGACGAATGGTGCCGTCGGCGGCGATGAACACCATGTCGAGCGGGATCAGCGTGTTCTTCATCCAGAATCTCACGGGCTGCTCCTGCAGGAAGTCGAACAGCATCCCTTCATAGGGGCCGAGCTTCTCGCGGAACATCAGGCCGCGCGAGCGCTCGGCCTCGTTCAGCGCCAGCTCGACGTCGAACTTGAGTTCGCGCGCGGCGGTGACGACGAACAGCGATGACCGCTCGAACTTGATCTCCCCGCTCTGCGCGCAGGCAACGGCGGCGGCAAGCGCCAGGGGCGACGCCAGAACGAAACGGCGGCCGAGCCGCCGCGACGAGATAATCGATGCCATGACGATAAGTGGCCGGCCATGCCGGCTGACGTCAAGAGGTGCGGATTTCGACGACCTGCAGGCCCTTTGGGCCTTCGGCGACGCGCACCAGGACCTTTTGGCCCGGGGCCAGCGCTTCCATGCCGTGGCGGCGCAGGACCGCGGCGTGGACGAAAATGTCGCCCTCGGCCGTTTCGCGCGTGACGAAGCCGTAGCCACGCTCGTTATTGTACCATTTGACGAGGGCCGAGACGTAGTCGCCGACCGACACGCCTTCGGGCAGCGGTATCTGCTTGGGGATGGTGGCGACGGAAGTCGACGCATCGACGTCGAGCACCTTCATGACCTGCCAGCCCTTGGGGCCGCGCACGCCTGCGCAAACGACAGTTGCCCCGGGCTTGAGATCCTCATGCCCGGACTGGCGCAGTGTTGTTACATGCAGGAACGCGTCACTGTCGTCGCCGTCGAGGGCCAAGAACCCATACCCTTTGACGGCGTTGAACCACTTTACTCGACCACGCAGCTCAACTGATCCGCTATCCCCGCTGGCCTCTCCCTGGTGGGTCGTCATTCAACGATCCCTTGTTGTTATTAACTAAATCCTAACACCCCGGGGACCCGGTGCAACGCCCTTGTGGCCGGCATTCGTGCCGCCCTGTAAGCAACCTGTAAGCGAAGGGGTGGAATCGATGTTCAGGACCGATCTGTTCAAGGGCAAACGCTTCCTGGTCACCGGTGGCGGCACCGGGTTGGGCAAGCTGATGATGGAGAAATTCGTCGAGCTCGGCGCCGACTGCGTGATCTGCGGCCGCCGCGGCAGCGTCCTCGAGGAGACCGCCAAGGCCGTGATGGCGAGGCATCCCGGCCGCCGGGTCGATACCCATACCGTCGATATCCGGGTGGCTACGGCGGTCGAGGAAATGATCGAACAGATCTGGGCAAGCGGCCCGCTCGACGGCCTCGTCAACAACGCCGCGGGAAACTTCATCTCGCAGACCAAGGATCTCAGCCCGCGTGCGTTCGATGCCATCGCCAACATCGTCCTGCACGGCACATTCTACATGACCAACGCCTGCGGCAAACGCTGGATCGCCGAGAAGCGCAAGGCGAGCGTGATAAGCATTCTCACCACCTGGGTGTGGACCGGCAGCCCGTTCGTCGTGCCCTCGGCGATGTCCAAGGCCGGCGTGGCGGTGATGACGCAAAGCCTTGCGGTCGAATGGGGCCGCCACGGTATCCGCCTCAACGCCATCGCCCCGGGTCCCTTCCCCACAGAAGGCGCCTGGGCGCGGCTCAATCCTCTCAAGGAGGGCGACGAGGATCGCTACAAGGCGCGCAATCCGATGGGCCGGGTCGGCCGACCTGGCGAACTCGCCAATATGGCGGCGTTCCTGATGAGCGACGAGGTCGAGTACATCAACGGCGAAGTCATCGCCATCGACGGCGGCATGGGCATCATGGGCAACGGCACGTTCTCCAGTATGATGGCCTACAGCGACGACGATTGGCGTCGTATCCGTGAGAGCATCCAGTCGACCAACGCCGCCGACCGGGCCAAGCGAGGCTAGCCGGCCAGCGCGGCAGTCAACGTGCGGTGGAAATGGACGATCGCGCTCTCGAAGCGGCCAAAGATGAAGTCCTCGTTGGCGCCGCTGCCCAGCCCGCGCTGGATCGCCTGGACCACGGCTCGGTCTTCTTCCGCCCCGGTCGTGCCGACGAATTGGGCGTCACGCTTGGCCTCGGCCAACGCCTCGGGGTCGTCTCCGCCGCCATTGGTCAGCGTGTAGGTGAATTGCCGGGTCCGGGTGAGCGAGAGTGGTTCGAGGACCACCAGGTTGGTGTGCCGCGATAGCACCGTCAGCAAGATATTGGGCAACAGGTGATAGGACGTAGGTTAGCAACCCTTCGACCCGCCGTTGGGAGGACGGCACTTTCGCCAGCTTCTTGATGCGCCGGAACGGGTAGGTGACCCGGCTGTTCGGTCCGAACAGGTCGATGACGTTCAGATTGTCGAAGCCGTAAGGCAGGAAGCTTCGGGGTGCGTCGACCTGGGCATTGTCACGTTGGCGCTTGTGAGCCATTTCTGGCCTCTGCCCGAGTCTGCTAAGTCATTGGAAACGCTACAGCGCCATCAAGCGAAGCGGTCGGAGTTTGGGGGTGAACTCTGCCAACGTGACAATGCCGGAGAAACCACTCGCGTAACTCGACGATCCACTCGACTGTCTCAAAGCCCTTATGAACTAACGTCTGGTACATTCGCGCCTCATGTTCGCGCCCTTAATACATAATAAGACACGTATATTCAACGGATTATGATACATTCTTCGCTTGAATCTTGAAGTCGGTGTGCAAATCCCATGCCTCAATTGAGCCTAACTGTTGTGTTTATTCCGGTTTTGCCAAATTCTCACACGTCGGATCGGTCGAAGAGCACTTCTGTGCCGCAGCGCGCCATTCTTGTCCCGCAGCCCCGGTGGAAGCCAAGGCTTTCCCGCCGGACGCATATCAGCACGCTGATCGCGGCTACTTTGGCCGGCGGCTTCGCCATCGGAGCGGCTGCGCAGACCATCGACGTCCGACTCTGGCAGGGCGCCTCGTCCGTCACCCGCCAGCCCGAGCAGGTCATCGTGAACACCCCGGCCGAGTGGCGCAGCCTGTGGAGTCGCGTCGGCCAGCCCCCGCCAGACATGTTCGAACCCGGCCGGACCAATGCCGTCGGCATCTTCCTGGGACCGCGCGCCGAGGGTTCAAGCGTCAACGTCATTTCGACCAGCCGCCGGCGCGACCGTATCGTGGTGGTGTTCGAGGAACGTGTTCCCTCTGGCGACGTCCTTGCCGCCCAGCGGTCTGCGTCGTCGCGCCCGGTGTCGAGCGGCGTGCCGTCTCTTGCGCCGGGAGGCAGCAGCTTCGCCGCGCCGAGCGCCGCTCCGCCCATGGCAAGCCGGGCTGCTCCTGTCCCGACGACGTCGCCTTGGGCGATCGTGCTGATCAACCGCTCGGATCTGCCGGTCTCGGTCGAGCAGCGCCTCTTCCGCTAAACCTCAGTGGGAGTGCCGTGGCACTCCTCTGGTCTGGGCAATCTTCTGAAAATTGACCGCGAAGTCGAGGCAGGCGCCGCTTGAGAGCTGGCCGACGAACTGGCGCTGCAGCTCTTGCCAAGGTGTCTGGCTTTGCACGAGGTTCGGCTTCCAGGCCGCCTTGCGCTTGGCCAGTTCGGCTGCGGGAAGCATGATGTTGGCCGTGCGCTTGCCGATATCGACGCGAACCTTGTCGCCGGTCTTGAGCAACGCCAGGCCGCCGCCAACCGCGGCTTCGGGCGAGGCATTGAGGATCGATGGGCTGGCCGATGTGCCGCTCTGGCGGCCGTCGCCGACACACGGCAGCAACAGGATCCCCCCCTTCACCAGCCGGTCGGGCGGCAGCATGTTCACCACCTCGGCGGCGCCGGGATAGCCCACCGGTCCAGCATTGCGGATGAACAGGATGCTGTTCTCGTCGATCGGCAGCTTGGGGTCGTTGATGCGGTGATGATAGTCCTCCGGTCCCTCGAACACGATCGCGGTGCCTTCGAAGGCGTCCTTGTCGCCCTTACGCTCCAGGTACTTCTTGCGGAACTCCGGCGAGATCACCGAGGTCTTCATGATCGCCGAATCGAAGAGATTGCCGCTCATCACGGCGAAGCCCGCCTGCCCCAGCATCGGCTTGTCGTAGGCCTTGATGACCTCGCCATCGGCCGGCGTCGCATTCTTGAGGTTCTGCGCCATGGTCTTGCCGGTGACCGTGAGCGCATCGCCATGGATCTTCTTCTTGGCGAGCAGTTCGCGCATCACGCTCGGCACGCCGCCGGCGCGATGAAAGGCCTCGCCGAGATATTTGCCGGCCGGCATGCAGTTCACCAGCAGCGGGATGTTGTAGCCGATCTTGTCCCAATCGGCGTTTTCCAGCTTCACGCCGACGTGGCGGGCGATCGCGTTGATGTGTGGCGGGCAGTTGGTCGAGGCGCCGAGCGCACTGGCCGCGACGATGGCGTTCTCGAAGGCCTTGCGCGTCATGATGTCGGAGGGCTTCAGGTCTTCCCAGACCATGTCGACGATGCGCTTGCCGGTCTCGTAGGCGATCTGTCCGCGCTCCCGGTACGGCCCCGGAATGGCCGCGCAGCCGGTCAGGGACATGCCGAGTGCCTCGGCCATGCTGTTCATCGACAACGCGGTACCCATGGTGTTGCAGTGACCAACGCTAGGCGCACTCGAAGCGACCATCTCGACGAATTTTTCCAGGTCGATACGGCCGGCTGCGAGCTCCTGTCGTGCGTACCAGACGATGGTGCCTGATCCTGCGAGGCCGCCAGCGAAATGGCCATCCAGCATTGGCCCGCCCGACAGTACGATGGCCGGGATGTTGACGGTGGCTGCGCCCATGATCATGGCGGGCGTGGTCTTGTCGCAGCCCGTCGTCAGCACGACGCCGTCGAAGAAGTAGCCGTAGAGGCACTCGACGAGGCTGAGATAAGCAAGATTGCGGTCGAGCGCCGCTGTCGGCCGCTTGCCCGTCTCCTGGATCGGATGGACAGGGAATTCGATGGGAATGCCGCCGGCGTCGCGGATGCCGTCGCGTACGCGGGTCGCCAGGTCCAGATGATGGCGGTTGCACGGCGAGAGGTCGCTGCCGGTCTGGGCGATGCCGATGATCGGCCGGCCGCTGCGCAGCTCGGCCAGCGTCAGGCCGAAATTCATGTAGCGCTCGAGATACAGCGCCGCCATCGTCGGGTCGCCCGGCGCATCGAACCATTCGCGGCTGCGCAGCCGACGCTTGCCCTTCTCCGGGCCTTTCTTGTTCGATGCCATCGTTTCCATCCCTTGTTCTTGTCTGCCGAGCCTGCGAGAGGACACGGCGGAAGTCAAAGCGTCAGCGTGGGGCCGTCCGCACCACCAGCAATCCGCTCAGTACGATCACGGCAGCGCCGATCAGGGTCGAAGCGTCGGGACGATCGCCCCAATAGAGCCAGCCGAACAGCATGGCCCAGACGATGATGGTGTAGTGCAGCGGCATCACCGCTATCGTCTGCGACAGGCCAAGCGCTGTATTGACCAGCAGGCATCCTACGCCCGCGAGCACGCCCATCGTCGCCATCAGACCAAGCGTTTCGATATCGAGCGGCTGCCAATGGAACGGCACCAGTACGGCACTGACCGCCAGCATCCCGGTCATGTGCCAGCCAAGCAGTGTCTCGGGATCGGCCGCCCGCAGGTGCCGCGTCAGGAGATTGAACGCCGCATACATCGACATGCCGAGCAACGCGATGGCGTGCGCCGTCGAGACGCCAGCGCCGTCGGGTTTCACGATCAAAAGCACGCCGGCAAAACCCAGAATGATGCTCATCCAGCCGAGCGGACCCGCCTTTTCGCCGAGGATGAACGCCGCCATGATAACGGTGAGCGCCGGCGCCACCTGGTAGAGCGTGATGACGTCGCCCAGTGTGGCTCCGCGCAAAGCCCCGTACAGGCAGGCCATCTCTCCGATCACGAGGATCACGCGCAGCACGTGCAGCCACGGGTTCTCGACCGCGCGCATCACCGACAGGCCCTGCCGCAGCAGCCATGGCGCAATGACGGCAAGCGCCACACCAGACTCGACCGCCAGTATCTGCGGAATGCTGGCCGCACCGGTTACATACTTGCCGACAGCGTCGTGCAGGGCGAAGCAGAGCATCGCCAGCACCATCAACAGCGGACCTCGACCCATCGTCTCCCTTGAGCCTAAGTGCACACCATGAGAAACCACGTGGGCAATGTCCACTTCTCCCGCACTCGTCTGTCTGGGCGAGCCGATGATCGAGTTCAATCGGCCACGCGACAGTGATGGCGTCACCTGGCTGCAAGGATTTGGCGGCGATACGTCGAATGCCGCCATTGCTGCTGCCCGGCAGGGTGCCGACGCCGGCTATCTCACGTCGCTTGGCAAGGACTGGATGGGTGATGCCTTTCTCGCGCTGTGGAAGGCCGAAGGCGTCGACGTCAGCACCGTGGTTCGCCACGATAGCGCCCCGACCGGTGTCTATTTCGTCACGCATTCCGAGCAGGGTCACAAATTCGACTTCCTGCGCAAGGGCTCGGCAGCGTCGCTGATGAAGCCCGACTCCCTGCCCCGATCCTACATTGCCTCTACGCGCATCCTGCACCTGTCGGCGATCAGCCAGGCGATCAGTGGCGATGCCCTTGCCACCTGCCGGGCCGCCGTCGAAATCGCGCGCACTGCCGGTGTGCGGGTGTCCTACGACACCAATCTGCGGCTAAGGCTGTGGGATCTCGGCGCCGCGCGGCACACCATCGACGAGACCATGGCGTTCACCGATATCGCGCTGCCGAGCCTCGACGATTCACGCCAGCTCACCGGCATCGACCAGCCAGACGCCATCGTCGATTACTATCTCGGCCTCGGGCCAAGCCTGGTGGCGCTCAAGATGGGCAGCGACGGCGCCCTGATCGCCAGCCGCGACCGGCGCGTGCGCGTGGCGCCGCATCGCGTGAACGCTGTCGATGCCACCGGCGCCGGCGACGCTTTCGATGGCGCCTTTCTTGCGCGCCTGCTGGCAGGCGACGATTTCGAGATGGCTGCCCGCTACGCCAATACAGCGGCGGCACTGTCGACCAAAGGTTATGGCGCGGTGACCCCGATCCCGCGAAGCGACGCCGTCGCGGCAGCGCTCAGGCGCGTTTGAGCCGGTTCGGCGCCAGCGCGAGAAGGAAACGGCCCAGCACCGTGATCTGCTGGGCGATCCAGCCGCGGCCGTTGTCGCGGTCAATCCCGGCATTGTCGACGCCGGTGGGACGGTACTTGAAGTCCCAGATCGCCGTGCCGAACAGGAGATCCCAGATCGGAAAGACCGGCGCGTAGTTGTGGTCGTGGACGTGCGGTTCGCGCGACGACGCCATCGCATGGTGCAGGCGATGGAAGTGCGGGCTGACCAGCAGACGATTGCCCAGCCAGCCGAAGCCCATGTCGATGTTGGCATGCGACCAGCTCTCGACTAGCCGGCCGATCAGCAGGATCAGCACGTAGTCGTCCGGTTGCACGCCGACGAACTGGGAAAATATCGCCAGCACGAGCGTCACCAGTATGTCGTCGACGATGTGGTTGCGGTCGTCGGACCAGACCGTGACCTGGCGCTGGCTGTGATGAAGACTGTGCAGCGCCCACCACCAGGAAATTCCGTGCTGGGCGCGATGGACCCAGTAGGCAGCGAAATCGTAGAGGACGAAATAGATCAGGAACGAAGCGAAGGCATTGGCGTGCAGCCACGGCGCCAGGTGCTCGATGCGCGGCGGCGCCATGCCCATCGAACGCACGAGATACTCGAGGCCGTTGGTCACGGGATAGGTCGCGACAAAAATGAACAGCGGCACGATGCCGAGCTTGCTCAGCACGGTGTAGACGCGGTCGACGCCGACCAGGCTGTCGCCGTCGGTGCGCTCGAGCGGCCAGCGCTTTTCCAGGGCGCGCATGCCCAGCGAGATGACCGCCACCTGGATGATGCCGAGCATGAGGATTTCGACGGCGTTGAAGGCCGGTTCGTACCAGACCATCAGGCCGAACCTGTAGATGAACGGCGCTACGACCGCCTCGAATATCCAGGTCTGCAGCCCGATCCACAGATCGATGATTTCGCGCATGCGCGCGGCCCGCTTACTTCTGGTCCGCGCCCGTCGAGACCTTGCGTAGCGGCCCCGTTGCGGCTCCCGCCGCTCCGCTGCGCAGGATGAAGACGCCGTGCGGCGACTTGCCGACCGGGATATGGCCGATCATCTTCATCTGGGCGATATCGACGATGGCGATGCGCCGCAGGAAGCGCTGGGTCACCCACAGCTCCTTGCCGTCGGCCGTGATGTCCATGCAATCCGGGCCGCCCGGCACTCTGATGGTTCCGACGATCTGCATCTTGACTTCCTTGGTGTCGATCAACGACACCGTGCCTTCGATGCGGTTGCTGAGGAAGTAGTGGCGGCCATCGCCCTTCGGCCAGAAATTGTGTGCGCCCTTGCCGGTTTGCGTGCGGCTTTTCGTATGGCCGTTTTCCGGATCGACGATGACAAAGCCATCCTCGCCGGTCAGCGCAACGAGCAGCCGCTTGTTGTCGGGCAGCATCGTGATCCCGGCCGGTGCCTCGCCGACATAGGCGTTCCACTTGATCGCCTGGGTGGCGAGGTCGAACGCCACAACCTTGCCGCTTTGCTGCAGTGTCACGTAGGCAGTCTTCGACTCGCTGTCGAAGGCGAGATGACTTGGCATGCCATCGATGAAGAAACGGCTGACGAGTTTGAAGGTGTCGGCCTTGTAGATGTCGACGTGATCGAGCCGATAGGCGGCGGTCACGAACCATTTGCCGTCGGGGCTGAAGCCCAGCTGATAAGGATCGATGATGTCGCGTACCACGCGCTTGCGCTCGCCGGTCTTGGCGTCGAGCACCAGAAGCTCGTTGGTCACCGTCGAGGCGACCAGGATTTCCTTGCCGTCGGGTGTGGCGATCAGGTGGTGCGGCTCGCGGCCGATCGGCTGGCGCTGGATCTCGGTCCGGGTCGTGCGGTCGAGGATGCTGTACGACGCTTCCTCAGAATTGAGGACGATCACGGAATCGGCCCGAGCGGCCATCGCGCTCAGTACGAGCGCGAGGAAAAACGCAGCACCTGCGAGCTTATTCATGAACGAACTTACGACCTCCACCGCGATAAGAAGCATCTTTCAGACCTGTGCGCTACCGCCGTTTGAGCGCCGAGGCTGCGGCGGCGAGCCGCTCGATGCGCGGCCAGTCGCCTGCCGCGACGGCGTCCCGCGGCGCCACCCACGAGCCGCCGACGCAGGCAACATTGTGCACGGCGAGGTAATCCGGTGCGGTCTCGGCGCCGATCCCACCGGTCGGGCAAAATCGCAGATCGGCCAACGGCGCCGCCACCGATTTAAGCCAAGGAATTCCGCCGGCGGCG
>CAMDQJ010000064.1 GCA_945905835.1 Asaia bogorensis | reverse complement strand
GGCGCGCCCCCAGCTACGCCGCAGTATGCCCGCGGCCGAAATCGTTCAGCCCGCTGCGGTCCTTGCCGCGCGCCAACAGTAGCGCGCGGGTGTTGTGGGCATAGCCCGGCTCGTCGCGGCGTTCGGCGCCGTCGTGGTCAAAATGGCTGGTCGCCGGCATGAAGCGCAGCGCATAGCCGGCGCGGGGGATGGCGCCGCGGTTATGGGTGGCGCCGTGGATCGTGTAGACGTCGAACATCACCATCTGGCCGGGCTCGAGCTCGACGTCGACGGCGGTGCGCTCGTCGAACTCTTCCCGGGCGAGGCTGCGGCGGACGATCATGTCCTTGCGGTCCTCGAAGACATGCTCGCCGATGCGCCGGGCGGCGTGCGAGCCCGGGATCACGCGCAGGCAGCCGTTGCGGACGGTGCTCTCCGTGGCGGCGATCCACACGCTGGTGGTGGCCAGCGGCTTGATCGGCCAGACTTGGCCATCGCGATGCCAGCCGGTTTCCGGTCCGCTGATCGCGCGTTTGTAGAATAGCGTCGTGCCCCACAGGATGACGTCGGGCCCGATCACCTGCTCGACCATGTCGAGGATGCGGGGATGCAGCGCGGTCCGCTTCCAGTATTCCGGCGACCTCACCTTGACGCCCTGCACGCCGCTGCCCGGCACATGCGGTCCGACGATCGACTGATCGAGCAGGGTAGGGTTGTCCTCGACCAGGTGGGCGACCGCTTCCTGCAGCCCGGCGAGGTCGTGGCCGTCGAGGCGCAGGCGCGGCACGATGTAGCCGTCGCGCCGGTAGGCGGTGATCTCCTCGGGACTGAGAATGCTCTGCGACATGCGCTGCTCCGTCATTGCATCGCCGATTGCATTGCCTTGTCACCCTTGACCGACGTGCGGTGCAGGTAGCGATCGCCGACTGCCTTGTAGTCGGGAATGGCGTAATGCGCCGTGCAGCGATTGTCCCAGATGACGAGGTCGTGGACGCGCCAGCTATGGCGATAGACCAGCTCGGGCGCCGTCGAATGCTGGAACAGGAAGGCGAGCAGCGCGTCGCTCTCCGCCTTGGTCATGCCGACGATCCCGGCGGTATAGCCGCGGTTCACGAACAGCGCCTTGCGGCCGCTGTCGGGATGGGTGATTACCAGCGGATGGGTGGCGCTTTTGGCGGCGATGACGTCGCCCTTGCCCGCGAATTCGCGGCCGTAGCTGGTGTCGCCGGCATTGGCCATGGCATGGACCGCCTGCAGCCCCTGCAGCAGCTTCTGCATGGTCGGCGAGAGCGTCTCCCAGGCCTGGTAGAGGTCGGCGAACATGGTGTTGCCGCCGACCCGGGGAACTTCCAGGGCGTAGAGGATCGAGGCCTTCGAGGGATGCGTCTGCCAGGTGCCGTCGGCATGCCAGTAGGTGCCGGCGTCCTCGCGGCCGAGCGGCTCGCCGTCCTGCTTCTTGTTGGAGACGCGGAAGATCTCGGGATGGCCGGGCAGGGTGTATTTCTGGATGACCGGATTGTCGCCGGCCGAGGCGAGCTCGCCGAAGCGCCGGCTGAAGGCGATCTGCTGCCCGGGCGCGAGCTCCTGGTCGCGGATGATGAGCAGACCGTCGGCATCGACCCAGGCCTGGTGCAGCTCGCGGAAGAGGTTGTCGCCGACCGGCTGGCGCAGGTCGGCGCCGATGACTTCGGCTCCGATATGTGGCGAGACGGATTGAATGGTGAGGCTCATGGCGTCGCCTATTCGATCTTGATGCCGACGGTGCGGATCAGCTCGCCCCAGCGCCGATACTCGGCGGCGATGAAGGCCTTGAAGGCCTCGGCGCTGCTGCCGATCGGCTCGGAGCCCTGGTCGTAGATGCGCTTGCGGAAGTCGGCGTCGGCAAAGGCCTTCTGCAGGGTGTCGCTCAGGCGGTTGACGATCGGGGCCGGTGTGCCGGCGGGCGCCAGAAGCCCGAACCAGCCGGTGACCTCGTAGCCGGCAAGAGCGCCGCCGAGCGAAGCAATCGGCGGCACCTTGGGCAGGGTCGGCCAGGGCGTGGAGCCCGTGGTCGCGATCGGGAAGAGCTTGCCGGTCTGGATGTAGGTCATCGCGGTCAGGACCTCGTCGAAGCCCACCTTGATGTGGCCGCTCAGCAGGTCGGCCATCATCGGCGCGCTGCCCTTGTAGGCGACCGGCGGCATGTCGATGCCGGCCTTGTGGCGAAACACCTCGCCCGAAAGCTGCTTGGAGCCGCTGCTGTGGCCGTAGAACAGCCCGGGCTTGGCCTTCACATAGGCCATCAGCTCGGCCAGCGTGCGCACCGGAAGATCGGGATGGACCAGCAGCAGGTTGGAAATCTTCACCGAAAGCGAGACTGGCGCGAAATCCTTGAGCGGATCATAGCCGACCTGGGCAAAGAGATGCGGGTTGACGGTGAGCGCGCCGGAATTGCTCATCAGCAGCGTGTAGCCATCGGCCGGCGCCTTGGACACGAAGGCGGTGCCGACATTGCCGCCGGCGCCGGCCTTGTTCTCGACGATGAACGGCTGACCCAGCGCCGCGCTAAGGCGCTCGGCGACGGTACGGGCATTGAGGTCGGCGCTACCGCCGGCCGGGAACGGCACCACGATGGTGACCGGCCGCGTCGGGTAAGCGTCCTGCGCCGCTGCCGCGAAGGGCAACGCGAACCCCAGAAAGCAGACGGCAGAGGCAAGTGTTGCGCGATATGACGTCATGAGGTCTCCCGGGACAGATCTACAGACTACGCCCAGAGCACGTCCTACGGAAACGGCCTCTCATGGCTGGAGTCGCGCGCCCCCAGCAACCTATCCAGCCGCCGCCAGCACCATTTCCGCGCATTTCTCGCCGATCATGATGGTCGGCGCATTGGTGTTGCCGCTGGTCAGCGTCGGCATGATCGAGGCGTCGGCGACCCGCAGGCCTTTCAGGCCGTGGACGCGCAGCTCTGAATCGACCACGGCCAGCGGATCCGCGCCCATCCGGCAGGTGCCGATCGGGTGGTAGGTGGTCTCGGCGTTCTTGGCGACCCAGTCCAAAAGCTCGTCGTCCTTCTGCAGATGCACGCCCGGGGCGATTTCCTCGCCGGTGACCTCTTTCATCGGCGAGGTCGCCATCAGCTCGCGGCCCTTGCGGATAGCGGCCAGCACGCCGCTGCGATCGTGCTCGGTCGACAGGAAATTGAAGCGGATCGCCGGCGGCTCGGCCGGGTTGGAGGACTTGATGTGGATCGAGCCGGTGCTTTCGGAGCGCAGCACGTTCACGTTCATGGTGATGCCGCGCTTCTTGGAGACGCGGCGCTCGTGGCCGACCATCTCGTAGAGGAAGGGCGCGATCGAGACGGTGGCGTCGGGCGTCTCGGAGCCCGGCCGGGTGCGGAAGTACATGCGAATCGGCACCGAGGTCGAGGCGAGGAAGCCCTGGCGGAACAGCGCGTATTTCACCGCCTCGCGGGCGAGCCGCCAGCCGCGGGCATTGTCGTTGAAGGTGAGGTTCTTCTCCTTGATGGCGAATTTCACGCGCGGCGAATAGTGGTCGCGCAGGTTCTCGCCGACGCCGCGCAGCTCGTGGACCGGCGCGATGCCGCGCGCGCGTAAAAGGTCGGGCTGGCCGATGCCGGAAAGCTCCAGGAGCTTGGGCGAGTTGATCGAGCCGCCGGAAACGATGACTTCGCGCGTGGCCCGCGCCTCGCGCTTCTCACCGCCCACCGAATAGCGCACGCCGACGCAGCGCTTGCCGTCGAGGATCAGCGATTCCGCCATCGCGCCGCGGTCGATCGTGAGGTTGGCGCGGCCGCGCGCCGGGTCGAGATAGCAGAAGGCGGTGCTCTGGCGGCGGCCCTTGGCGATCGTCACCTGCGACATGCCGATGCCTTCTTGCGTGGCGCCATTGAGGTCGGGATTGAACGGCAGGCCCATGCGTTCGGCCGCCGCGATCATCTTTTCCAAGAGCGGCACCTTGTGGCGCGGCGTGTCGGTGACGCGCAGCAGGCCGTCGCGGCCGCGAAACTCGTCGGAGCCGCCGTCGTAGCGCTCCATGCGCTTGAAGATCGGCAGCACGTCGGCGTAGCTCCAGCCGCGGTTACCGAGCTGGGCCCAGTGGTCGTAGTCCTGCGCCTGGCCGCGGATATAGACCATGCCGTTGATCGAGCTCGAAACGCCCTCCATCTTGCCGCGCGGCACGTCGATGCGCCGCCCGCCCGAGCCCTCGTCCGGCTCCGACGAGTAGCACCAGTTGACGGCCGGATCGTCGATCATCTTGGCGACGCCGACAGGCACCCGCGACCAGAAGAAGTTCGAGCCTTCGGTCCCCGCCTCTAGCAGCAGCACCCGATGGGCGCCGCTCTCGGTCAGCCTGGAGGCGACCACCGCCCCGGCCGACCCTGCGCCGACGACGATGTAGTCAAAAGCCTGGTCGCTGGGCATCGCGTATCTTTCCCTTTTTCCGGCCTTCGCCACGAGGCTCGGCCCTGTGCTAGCATCGCCGCAAAACGACCGGGAGGAAACAACAATGCGATACATGAAGGCCGCTGCTGCGGCGTTTCTGTCATGCTGCCTGCTTGGCGCCTCGGCGCTGGCCCAGAACAAGGCGGTAAAGATCGGCGTGCTCGACGACATGTCGGGCCCCTACGCCGAGAACACTGGGCCGGGCGATGTCGCCTCGGTCAAGTTCGCAATCGCCGATTTCGGCGGCTCGGTGCTCGGCAAGCCGATCGAGATGGTGAGCGCCGATTTCCAGAGCAAGGTCGATGTCGGCGTCGGCATCGCCAAGCGCTGGTACGATAACGAAGACGTCGACCTGATCGTCGGCATCCCGAACTCCGCGATCGCACTTGCTTTGGTCAAGGTCGCCGAGGAGAAGAACCGCATCGTCATGCCGACGGCGGCGGCGACCTCGGAGCTCACCGGCAAGGGTTGCGGCCCCAACAGCATCCACTGGATCTACGACACCTACGGCCAGGGCAAGACCATCGTCACCGCGCTCACCAAGCAGGGCGGCGACACCTGGTACTTCATCACCGTCGACTACGCCTTCGGCCTGGCGGTCGAAGCCGACGCCACCCGCTTCATCAATGCGGCCAACGGCAAGGTGCTGGGCTCGGTGCGCCATCCGCTGAACACCGCGGACTTCTCCTCCTACGTGCTGCAGGCGCAGGCCTCGAAGGCCAAGGGGCTGATCTTCGCCAATGGTGGCGGCGACATCATCAATGGCGTCAAGCAGGCCTCGGAGTTCGGCCTGGTCAAGCAGGGCATGCGCATCAGCGCGCCGCTGGCACAGTTCCCCGATGTCCGCGGCGTAGGCCTTAAGATCGCCCAGGGCCTCTTGATGGCAAGCCCATTCTACTACGACATGAACCCCGAGGCGCGCGCCTACAGCGACCGCTTCGCCAAGGAGATCGGCCGGCCGCCCTCCTTCATCCAGGCCGGCACCTATGGCGCGGTGCGGCACTACCTCAAGGCGGTGAAGGCCGCTGGCACCGACGAGGCCAAGGCGGTGCTGGCCGAGATGCGCAAGCTGCCGATCAACGACTTCATGACCAAGAACGGCTCGATCCGCGCCGACGGACGCGTCATCCGCGACATGTACCTGATGCAGGCCAAGGCGCCCGAGGAGTCCAAGAGCGAATGGGACCTCGTGAAGATGGTCGCGACAGTGCCCGGCAACGAGGCCTTCCGGCCGCTCGCCGAAGGCGGCTGTTCGCTGGTCAAGTAAGAGTTACTGGGGTTCGATGCCGGCGGCCTTCAGCGCGGTCTTCCAGACCGCGAGCTGGTCCTTCATGTAGGCCGCCAGCGCCTGTGGCGTCGACGACTGCGGGATGAAGCCGTGCCGTTGCATCGCCTCGACGACCGAGGGCTTGGCGAGGGCGGCGACCATCGCCTTGTTCATCGTCGCCACTATTTCGGGCGGCAGGCCGGCCGGACCGACCAGGGCGAACCACGGGCCGATCGGGAACTCGCGCTGGCCGGCTTCCGTGAACGAGGGCAGGTCGGGCATCAGCGGGCTGCGCTGGGGGAACGACGTCGAGAGCGCGCGCAGCTTGCCGGCCTTTACCTGCGGCAGCGTCGATGTCGAGGTGCCGTTCATCAGCGGCACCCGGCCCGACAGCAGGTCGGTCATGGCATCGGGCTCCGATTTGTAGCGCACCGCCTCGAGCTTGATGCCGTTGTTAAAGGCGAACATCGCCATCGACACGAAGGCATAGGTGTTGCCGGTGGCATAGTTCAGCGGCGTCGGGCTGGCCTTGGCGAAGGCAATGAGCTCGGCGATCGTGTTCACCGGCAGCGAGGGATGGACGACGACGAAGAAGGTGTTGTCGCCGAGATAGGTGACCGGCGTGAAATCGGCGAGGACGTCGTAGGGCGGCTCCTTCTGCATGTTTGGCACCACCGCGAGCGGGCTGTTGGTGCCGAACATGAAGGTATAGCCGTCGGGCGCCGCGCGCTTGACTTCGCTGGCGGCCAGCGCCCCGTCGGCGCCCGGCTTGGGCACCACGATGATCGACTGGCCGAGCGTCTGCTCGAGTTCCTGGCCGGCAATGCGGGCCAGCGCGTCGGTTGCCGAGCCGGCCCCGAACGGGATGACGAACCTGATCGGCTTCGATGGATAGGCCTGTGCCTGAACCCCGGCCTGCGGCCACAACACGACCGCCGCCAGTGCTGCGACAATGATCTTGAGCATGGAGCCCTCCCTGTTCGTTTCTTTCTTTTCTTCTTTCCCCGACCCTAGACCTCCCGTCACAGCCTGAGAAGCTTGCCGTAGCCCGCGACCGGCGCCTTGATGCCCGCCAGCCGCAGGCAATGCCACAGGCTCGCCTGGTTGGCCGAGATCGCCGGCCGCCCGAGGTCCTGCTCCAGCGTCTCGAGGATCGCCACGCAGCGAAAGCCCGTACCGGCGATCAGGATGCCGTCGGCATCGGCCGGGCAGGCCGCCCGGATCTGCGCATAGAGCGGCTCGACCTCCTGCGCCAGGCCCATGCCGTGGCCATAGAGATCGCCCGGCGGCAGGTCGCGCCACTTGCGGCCGGGATCGAGGCGCAGGCTGGCGGCCGGTTCGAGCCCGTGTCCGGCATAGTAGCCGGTCGCCGCCTTGACCGCTGAATCGGGAAACCACGGCGGCACCACCAGGAACGGCCGCTTCACGCCGCAGGCCCGCAGGGCCGCCAGCGTATCGAGGCCGTTGGTCGTGGCGATGGTCCCCGCGCCGACCGCAGCGGAGAGCGCCGCTGAAGTGGCGTCGTCCCAGCCCTTGCCGCCGACGACGCTGCTCGTGGTATGCGCGAGCACGACCGCCGCGAGACGCATGGCGGCGAACTGCTTGCAGCCGCGCAACACGTCGTCGGCGAGATCGACCCCGCCGCCGCCGTCGCGCCAGCGCGCCCACGGCGCACTGGCCGTCACCCGCGCGGCATGCACCGACACGCCCGGCGGCGCCATCGCCCACCATTCGGCTTCCGGCACGGCTTCGTTGCCGACGATGAACAGCCCGATGCGGGCCCGCCAGCCCCAGTTGTCGTGATGCGTCACGCGACCCGCCTTCCTGTTAGCGCGGTGCAAACTTGTAGCGGAAGGTGCAGCTCGGCGCGCCGCGCATGATCGTCTGGGCGCGCTCGAGGCTGACCTCGCTGTCGCCCGCCGCGGCGATATCGAAATCGGTCGCGCAGATCAAGAGCGCGCCGAGATCGGGCTCGCCCAGGTCGCGGAAGAAGTCGGCGAAGCGGCAGTGCGTCACGTCCATGTCGAGCGCCTCCTTGTCCTGGCGCAGGATATCGACCTCGACCTCGCGGCCCGAGATCTCGCCCCACACGCTCTGGATCGCCGCCCATTTGCGCCGCGGGCTGCCCTCGATGCCGGCGCCGATGTCGGCGAACAGCTGCTTCGACCAGTCGCGCAGCGCCTGCTGCACGATCGCGTCGGCCTTGTCCTTGCCGAACTCGGCGCGCCGCGCGCGCAGCACCGGCACCGGCACCAGGACCTGGGCCTGTATCCTCACCTTGTCGAGAAGCGACAGCTTGGGGTCCACCAAGTAATCGTCGAGTACAGTGGTCATCGTTTCCTCCTCTGCGGACCGCGGACGTCGTCAGTCGAGCTGCCAGGAAAAGCTCGTCGGGCGCTTTGCCAGCCCGGTGCGAATGGCCTGCTCCAGCGGCTGGCTCTGGCCGGCGAGCAGGTTGAGCACGCGGGCCTTGACGGAATCCTGGGCGACGACGTCGCGGCGCCACGGTGGGTCGCTTCGACTTCTGTGTGCGCTCCAGGAACTTGTCGAAGGCGGGCTCCGGCGTCGAACCGCGTGTAAAGGTGCGGTAGTGGACGATCCAGCATTCCGAGTCGGCGCGTGCGTTGTACGAGCTGTCGGCATAGGCATAGAAGGTGTCTTTCCGCGCGCAGGTAGGGGTACCACCAGCCCGGCGCGTCGCCGAAGGTGTGACCGGCGGTCTGGCCGTACGGCCGCCCCTTGGCCTTCAGTTTCTTGCCGGCTTCGCGGAAGGTGTCCCAGGTCTCGGGGAAGGTCTTGGCGCCGGCCTCCTCGAGCCAGGATTTGCGATAGGCCATCAGCCCCCCGCCGGCCGTCCACGGCACGCCGATCCACTTGTTGCCGACCGTGGCGACCTGCCTGGAGACGTCGTAGTAGCCGCCCTGGGCCTTGCCGAGCTCCTCGGCCACGTCGCTGCTGTCGGCCAGGCTTTCGGCGTGGAGCTGCCCCCAGTTGCTGAAAGCCATGATGATGTCGGCGCCGGCGCCGGACTGGATCGCCGAGGTGATGCGCACCTGCAGGTCGTTGGCGTTGACGGTCTCGAGCTTGAGCGTGATGCCGGTCGCCTTCTTGCACTCCTGCGTGATCGCGCCCTTGAGCAGCGCGTCGGACGCCGGCACGAAATCGGTCCAGCGCAGCCAGTGGACCGAAATCTCCTGCGCCAGGGCCGGTGCCCGGCCTCTGGCCAGGATGCCAGCCATGCCGCCGGTTGCCGCCGCGACGGCGCCGGTTCCGGATAGTTTCAGAAGTCTACGACGCGCAATGCGAGTCATGATTCCCTCCCGTTGTTGTTTTGCGTGCTTGAACTGGTTTGTGCGCTGGAACTACGCGCCGTCGGTCGCGCACTTGCGCGCCGAGGTGTCGTTAGCCAACTACGCATCTCGATCTGCACTACTGACGCAGGGGCCTCACAGCCGGAGCGTCCGGCGGGGGCGACGCGGGTCGAGACTACGCCTGTTCGTCCCGAACCGCAGCCCTAATCCCCGGGCGCGGGGGGACGCTCCCGGCGGTCAATCCTCCTCATCCCGCCAAATCTCCCTGTCCCTGTCGCTGTCCGCATCGTCGGACGGCCGGTCGTCGTCCTCGGGATCTGGCGGCGGGCGGGTCGCGGTGTACCAGACGCCGCTGCCGATGATGCGGGACATCACGTCGTTCATCACGACATCGGTCGACGGCGCCGCCACAGCACCCGCCCCAGACCCGGCGCTGAGGGGCCAGGCGAAGGTCAGCGCCAGCGCGTCGCCGGTATCGGGCGAGGCCAGCCCGCGCGCCGTCATGTCGTCCTTGGCCTCGAGCTGGATCTCGTCGCGCACGTTGTAGCCATACTCGGGGCCGGTGAGGTCGGCCTTGAGCTCTGCGTCGTCGGCGATCGCGCCGGTGCGCAGCCAGGCGCGCAGCGCGCCCCACATCTCGGCCGCCGTGAAAGCCGGCTATCCCTGGGGCAAGGGCGAGCTGGCTGGTGCTGCCGATCCCCGTCGCTGGCAGGCCTACCGGGCGTTGGGATTGGCGAGATACTCGGCGATGAAGCGCAGCCGGCGCTGGTTGGGTTTCTTCATCCCCTAGTTAGGGGAAGTTGTGATTTACGATTGCAAGAGGTGTGACTTTGGCGCGCGGCACTCCCTCTACCCTGCCGCGACCTTGCGCGCGTTGCCCTTTTCGCTAGGAGAGGTGGGATGACCAGGGCTCAATCGATTGCATTGGAGGAGTACCGCCGCGCGCACGTGCCGCTGTACAACGACCAGAAGCTCAAGCTCGGCGTATTCGCCGCCAATTGCAGCTACGGCTTCAACATCTCGCACGCGCCTACCACCTATAAGGTGACCTGGGAACATACCTCCGAGATCGTCAAGCGTGCCGATGCCATGGGTTTCGAGCTCGCTCTGCCGGTGGCGCGATGGCGCGGCTTCGGCGGCACGACCGACTTCAACGGCGAGTCGTTCGAGACTTACACCTGGGCGGCTGGTCTCGCTCAGGCGACCACGAACATCATGGTTGCCGCGACCTCGCATGTGCCGACGGTGCATCCCATCGTTGCCGCAAAGCAGGCGGCAACCATCGACCATATCTCCAATGGCAGGTTTGCCCTCAACCTCGTGATGGGCTGGTTCACCCCGGAGATGGAGATGTTCCAGGGTAGCCAGCGGGCGCACGACGATCGCTACCGCTATGGCGCCGAGTGGCTGGCCATCGCCAAGCGCCTGTGGACCGACGAGGAGCCGTTCGATTTCGAGTCGGAGCATTTTCACATCAAGCAGGCCCAGGCCCATCCCAAGCCGATCCAGAAGCCCTATCCGGTCCTGATCAATGCCGGTCATTCGCCGGCGGCCACGGATTTTTCCGCCCGCGAGGTCGACTTCAGCTTCGTGGGCTTCGACAGCGTCGAATCGGTCAAGGCCGTGGCCGCCCGGGTCCGCGAGAGGGCACGCACGGATTATCGGCGCGATATCGGTGTCTGCACCTCGGCTCTTGTCGTTTGCCGGGAGACCGAAGCCGAGGCGCGTCAGGTCTATCGCAGCATCATCGAGCATGGCGACTGGGTGGCCGCGGACAATCTCATGAAGGTGCTAGGCATCGAGAGCCAAACGTTCAACGAGCGCATCCAGAAGCATCGCGAGCGCTATGTCGCGGGCTGGGGCACGCATCCGATCGTCGGAACGCCCGAGCAGGTTACCTCCCAGCTCGCCGAGGTCTCGGCCGCCGGCATCGATGGCATGGTGTTCGGCTTCCTCGACTACAACGAGGAGCTCAAATATTTCGACAGTGCGGTGATGCCGCTGCTGCGCCAGGCGGGGCTCCGCAAGTAGATGAGCCGGGAGGGTGTCGACCGAGGCAACTCCGCCCGCCTGTTCCACGGATTGCAAGGTTGTCGGGTAAAAAGATCATGACATCTCTTCATCGGGCATGGGCGGCCTTGCAGCCCAGGCTGAAAATATTGGAACCATTGCAGTTCTCTTCCGACCGGTGGTCTCTCATTGAACGCATGCAGGCAAATTTCAACGATCGCGAGGCGCATACCCGTTTGCCCATACCGATTGCCCGCTTCCGCGAGGCTGCACGGAAACCGATTTATGAACAGGCGCAGCAGTTCAGCGATGTCAGAACGGTAGCTGTCGATGACAGCTGGTTTGCAGAAGAATTCGTCGACGGTACTCCCGATACGATGGCGAATTATGCGCGCCTCTATAGTGACGATGTCGATGAAATGATGGGCGTACTCGTTCCTTCGGCGCGCTATCGCAAAGGGCACTATTCGTACGGGAAATTTATGGTTCCCCAGCCGCACGGTCTGCATGCCGACCATAGCGCGGAAGATCCGGAGGGCGCGGGAGAACCGATCTGCATCGCCAGGATTGAAACCCTGGGAACGCACTATCTTGCCGGTGACTACAAGGCGTATGCCCCCAAAACGCAGAGCATGCTCAAGGCATTGCGATACTGGATTGCCGTTCCCGAGGGCGAGCCGGAAAATATTCTCGATGAACTGTTGAAGCGGGGGACGCTCAAAACCATTCCGGTAAATCGCGTCATGCTGATGGTCGCTGGAAACGGTTCGGAAAATACCCAGGTCACACAGCATATCGCCGCCCGACCGCCCGACGGCGGACTGCATTCGGCGTTTTTTCAGAGGCAATACAAGCTCACGTAAATACCGACTGAAACGACGGCGGACAGTTACATACTGCGACCAGCGTTTCGTCGGCTATATCTGCCGAGCCGCCCCCGACACCCGGATGCTCGCACCGGGCTCGGAGGTGATCTCGGCTCGCAGCCGCGACGGCACACCCATGTCCTCCCCCTGGAGGATCTCGATCATGCCGCCATGAGGCCATCCAAGATCCCGCAGATATCCCGCGAGGGCCGCCGCCGCGGCTCCGGTCGCTGCGTCTTCGTAGACGCCGCCCGCGGCGAAGGGATTGCGGGCATGGAAGAGCGTGTTGGTTTGCGCATAGACGAGGCTGATGGTGACGATCCCGTTTGCCATCATGAACCGCCGCCCTTGCTCCAGGTCATAGTGCATCGCGGCCAGCTTCTGCCGGCTGTCCGTCGTCAGATAATTTGATACGGATCGGATCTATTTAGAAGAGAGGCTCCTGCGCATCTGCTGATTGATGTTAAGCGGCGATTGCACGGTGGTTCAAGCGTTTGCGTTGGATGGTCTGTCGTTTGATCCTTTCTCTTTCCAGGAGGATGGTCTGGCCGCGCCCGAAGTAGACGTCGGCCGGCGTCAGGTTTGCGATGCTCTCGTGGTATCGATGATGGCATTGTCACGTTGGCGCTTGTGAGCCATTTCTGGCCTCTGCCCGAGCCTGCTAAGTCATTGGAAACGCATTATCACGTTGCCGAACGAGGAACGCGAGGGGCCTGCGGCCGGCATATTGTCAGGCAGCCGCCACTGCCGTCCACCCGGCTACTCGATCACCTCGTCGGCGCGGGCGAGGATCGACGGCGGGATCGTGAGGCCGAGCCGCTGCTTGGACCGAAAGATAAGGAACGTGGACATTGAGCATCGGCGTACCCGATTCTGCCCCGCCCGCCAGCGCGGACGAAGTATTTGGCATGCACAGCTCAGGGTTCATCCCCGCTCGCGAGCGCGGCATGCGTCGCTTCCGACATTGGCGCAATGCCGAAAGCACGGTGTAGACGACCCAGCATGATAAAGGCGCCAATCACCAGGCCGAGTTCGACGATCTCCTCGGCAGTGAAGATGTCGCCCAGCAAGGCCATGAATGAATTGCCGATCGATTCGTGAGCGGTCGCGAGCCGGATGGCGAACTCGACCGCCAAGGCCTCGCGCGGTGTCATCTGCTGTGCGCCTTCGAGCTTGGGCAGCAGGTCGGCGTAGAGACCGGGAGCCCGAGCCTCGGGCTCACGCGCGGTCAGTCAACGTCGGCAGTCGTTGAGCTCGGCGATCTTGAGACGCACCAACTCCTTGAGCGCGAAGGGCAGCGTGCCACCGTACTTTAGGGGTCGATAGAAGTCGAGGAATCGGCCGAACGCTTGCGGGCTATGGCCGTAGACGGCGAACATCTCGTCCCCCGTCAGCCGATGCAGGTCGCGTAGGCCCTGATGGGCGATGGTGTCGTTGGGGAGCGCGGGAAGGCGGGCCATGGCCAACTGCACCACGCTGCATCCGCCAGCGCAATGCCGTTTGCGGCGAAAGTCCGCATCGGGAGGGTTCGGGGGGAAGAGCTAACTCGCATTTGCGGCATGGCCATACCGATGTTGCCGGAGGGACACACGCCGGTTCTCCCCCACGTTCACTCCGACAGGCATTGTCACGTTGGCGCTTGTGAGCCATTTCTGGCCTCTGCCTGAGCCTGCTAAGTCATTGGAAAGGCTGCAGCGCCATGAAGCGAAGCGGTCGGAGTTTGGGGGTGAACTCTGCGAACGTGACAATGCCCTTTTGAGCAGTGACAGCCGTCCACACGTGACCGTACGGCCTCTCGCAACGACGTTCAGGGCACAGTCTCCGAGAGAAACGGCATGCCCCACATCTCCTCGTTGACTAGTTTGCCGGCGATCTCGTCAGCGATGCCGGTGATCAGGCGATGGCCCTTCTCCTCGCTCGCCGCATCGGGATTGCCGATGACGCCCGAGGTGGCCATGGCGCCGAGCGTGCGCCAGCGATAGACACCGCCTCCGACGAGGTCCTTGACGTCGGGCGTGCGGTTCGATTTGGCCAGCTTGATCCGATCGCGGGCGACGAGGTCGGGACGCAGCGCCATCATCATCGAAGTTTCGGCCTCGCAGGCGTGCTGCAGGCCGGTTTGGGTCTCGAGGATCGCCGCGATTGAGTCGGCCGCCGCATACCAGTAGGTGAATTGCACGATCGGAATGCCGAACAGCGGCGTGAACTCGTCGGCCGCGACGCGCATGGCGTTCTCATTGCCGCCATGTCCGTTCAGCAGCACGATACGCCGGAAGCCGTGCCGCACCAGCGACTGGCAGATGCAGCGCAGCACGGCAAGGAAGGTTCCCGCGTCGAGCGTGATCGTGCCGCCGAAGCTCATGTGATGCTCGGAGAGGCCGGTCCACAGCATCGGCAGCACGACCGCCGGCCGGCGCGTTGCCACGCGGCGCGCGGTCTCCAGCGCCACGGTCTCGCCCAGCATGCTATCGACCTCGACCGGAAGATGCGGCCCGTGCTGCTCGAGTGATCCGACCGGCACGATCACGATGGCATCCTGGCGCGCCCGTTCCCTGAGCTCGTCGGCCCGCAGCTTTCGCCACTCGATCTCCATGTCAATCCTCCCTGTGGGCATCGGCGCCGCGAGTCAGTGCCAGTTTCTGCGATTCAATTCTCAAGCAAACGGTCCAATAGGACAAGCCGGTCACGCCACCGTCATACCGCTTGGAAAACAGGGAACCTGCGTGCAATAGTTTGTATTCGCAATGGTGATCGCACGATGGGAGCTTGATCATGGCACGAATAGTCGAGGTTTCGATCGAGCCGCTGAGCGCGTCCGCCTTCGAGCCATTCGGCACCATCATCGGCGCCGAGACCGGACCGCCGGCGCTCGACTGGGGCACCTTGCAGACCTGGATGGCGCCATTCGACGTCGACGGCCCGACCCAGATGACGCACTGCCGCTATCGCCGGGAGCCGGTCGAGTGGAGTCAAATGGAGCGCCATCTGGCGGTGACACAAGCCTTCCTGCCGCTGGGCGGCGTCGCCAGCATCATGGTAGTCGCGCCGGTAAGCGACTCGGCCGATCGCAAGGCGTTGCCGCCACCCGACAGCGTACGCGCCTTCCATATGGACGGCAGCGCGGGGGTCGTGCTCCGTCGCGGCACCTGGCACGCGCTCCGGCGCTTTCCGGTCGGCGCGCCGCTCATCGACATCGTTCTGCTAACCGGCCGCGACACCCAGGCCGAGCTTGAGCGCCAGGCGCGCGACGGCTCCTTGCCCTCGCTGACCCATGAAGCCGACTATGCCTCGGTGCATGGTGTGACCTTTCGCGCGGTCGGCTTGTAGTTTCCTCACCCTGACGAACATCTCTACACGATGCTTAAGGTGAGGTCTCCATTGGTTCACCCATTGCTTAAAGCCATTCCAGGCGTCAGAATTCGATGATCGCATCCAGGTTATCGAAGTGCTGTTCTATCTGAAAGAAGGAGACAAGCATGACCTTGGCAAGTTGGAGGTTGAAGGCATTGGCGGGCGCGACACTGGCCGCCCTGCTGATGGTCGCCCCGCAGGGCGCGCGCGCCCAGACACTGGTGGTGGGGCAGGCTGGCGACACGCTCACGCTCGACCCGCATTCCTTCAACGGGATCGTCGAAGCGAGCTTGATGTCGAACCTGTTCGACCCCCTGATCGCCTTCGACAAGAACATGGAGATCGATACCAAGCTCAGTCTGATCGAAAGCTGGAAGAACCCGGCGCCGGACCGCTGGGTGTTCGAGATCCGCAAGGGAGTGAAATTCCACAACGGCGCCGACCTTGCCGCCGAGGATGTGGCCTACTCGATCGAGCGGATGCGCAACTGGAAAGCATTCGGCGCGATGACCGGAATCGCCTTCTACGTGAACAAGCTGACGAGCGCCAAAGCGACCGGACCACACACCGTAGAAATCCAGACCGACGGGCCGTTCGGACCGATGATACGCCATCTTCGTACCGTCTTCATCGTCAACAAGGCGCATGTCGAGAAGGTGACCAAGGAAAAGGGCATCGAGGAGGTCGGCCGCCAACCTATCGGCACTGGTGCCTTCAAGTTCGTCGAATGGGTGCCGGGTGACCACGTCACCCTGGAGCGTAACGCTAACTGGTGGGGCGGCAAGGTCGGCGTCGAGAAGGTCACCTTCCGCCAGATCGCCAACAACGCCACCCGCACCGCGGCACTCCTGTCGGGCGAGATTCACATCGCCACCGAGCTGGCGCCGCACGACGTTGCCCGGGTCAAGCAGAGCCCGGGCAACGAGGTCGTCGTCCTCGATGGCATGCGGACGGTCAACTACAAGTTCGATTCGGTTCGTGAGGAAACGCCCGGCGTCCCGGGTATGAAGAACCCGCTGCGCGACGTGCGCGTACGCATGGCAATCAATCATGCGATCGACGCGCCGACCATCGCCAAGGTGGTAATGGCAGGGTACGCCACGCCCTCCGAGCAGATTGCCGGACGCCAGCACTACGGCTGGAGCCCCAACGTCAAGCGGCTGCCCTACGATCCGGAAAAGGCCAAGGCCCTGCTCGCCGAGGCGGGCGTCCCCAATGGCTTCCCGCTGCGCGTCGATTCGACCAATAACCGCTACGTCAACGACGAACAGGTCTGCCTTGCGGTTGCCCAGATGCTGACCAAGGTCGGCATCCAGGCCTCGTGCCGCGCCCGCTCCAAGCAGATTGTCTTCAAGGAGTTCTACGACAAGACGATCCTGTGCTGCTCGATGTTCGTGTTTTCATACGTAGTGCCAACGGCCGACATCGCCGGCAACATGGAGACGAACTTCCACACTCCGACCTCCGACGGCCTCTACGGTGCCTCGAATGGCGGCGACCCGAAGATACCGCAGTACAGCAACCAGGCGGTCGACAAACTGATCGAGGTGGCCGCACAGGAAACCGATGCGGAGAAGCGCAAGCAGATCCTGTACAAGGCGTCGGACGCCATCATGGCCGACTATCCGATCGTGCCCCTGCACTACCAGAACGACATCTACGGTATCTCCAAGAAAGTTTCGTGGAAGCCGCGCGACGATTACTACCTCACCATGTACGACGCTACCTGGAAGTGAGCAGGGCCGCAGCCGCGGGCGGCATTCGCCCGCGGCTGCCGGGTCCGTCGTCGTCGGCATTGCCGCATCCAGAATGACTGGCTTCCTCGCTCAACGCCTCATGCAGACGCTGCTGGTGATCTGCGCGGTGTCGCTGGTTGTGTTCCTGATGAACTACTACGGCGGCGATCCCGTCTATGTGATGTTACCGCCGCAGGCGTCTCAAGCCGACATCGAGGCGATGCGCGTGTCGATGGGCCTCGACCAGCCGATGGTGGTGCAATACGCGCTCTATTTCAGCGGGCTACTGAAGGGTGAGCTCGGCAACTCATGGACCCAGGCCCGTCCGGTGCTGACCCTGATTCTCGAGCGTCTACCGGCGACCTTCGAGATCGCCGTTGTCGGCATGCTCTTCGCGCTCGTCGTCGGCGTGCCGCTCGGCCTTTACGCGGCCATGAAGCCACGCTCGGCCGGAGCTCGCTGGAGCATGGGCATTTCGATCCTCGGCATCTCGATCCCGCCCTTCTGGCTCGGCATCGTGCTGATCCTGGTCTTCGCGGTGAATCTCGGCTGGCTGCCCTCGTCAGGTCGCGGGACCACCGTACCGGTGCTGGGGGTGCCGATCAGCCTCCTGACCCTGGATGGCCTAGCCCACCTGATCCTGCCCGGGCTGACCTTGGCGCTGTTCAACATGGGGTTGATCCTGCGCCTCCAGTACGCCGCGATGCGCGAGGAACTGGCCACCGAGTATGTCCGCTACGCCCGCGCCCGCGGCGTGCCGATGGGCGCGATCGTGCTCCGCCATGCCTTCCCCAACACGCTGATCCCGCTGGTCACCTTCTCTGCTCTGGTGTTCGCCCAATCGATCGCCTTCGCTGTGATCACCGAGACGATCTTTGCCTGGCCCGGCATGGGCAAGCTCCTGATTGATGCGATCGGGCTGAACGACCGCCCGCTGGTCACCGGCTACCTGGTCTTCATCGCGATCATGTTCTCGCTGATCAACCTCGTCACCGACTTGACCTACGCGCTGATCGATCCGCGCGTCCGCGTCGCATGACTCCGACCGTGCTTCCCAAACCTGACGAGGCCGTCGGCGCCGCCGCTCCGCTGGAGAGCGCGCTCTGGCGTTCGTTCCGCGCAACCCCATCGGCGCAGCTCGGTGCCGGCATCTTCGCCACCTTCTGCCTGCTGGCGCTGGCGGCGCCACTGGTCGCACCGCAGAACCCCTACGACCTCTCCCAGCTCAACCTGATAGACGCATTCAAGCCGCCGGTTTTCCTCGCGGGCGGCATGGAAGGCCACCTGCTCGGCACCGACGAGCAGGGCCGCGACCTTCTGTCGGCAATGCTCTATGGCGCTCGGGTATCCCTGTTCGTCGGCCTCGTGGGTGTGGCGCTCGCCGCCGGGCTTGGCACTTTTCTCGGCATGATTGCCGGCAACGCCGGCGGCGTGCTCGATTCCGCAATCATGCGCATCGGCGACGTCGAGCTCAGCCTGCCCTCGATCCTGATCGCGCTCTTCATCATGTATTTTTCCGAGCCGGGGATCGGCAACATCATCGTCGCCATCGTTGCGGTCGAATGGGTACTCTATGCCCGCACGGCCCGGGCGAGCACAATCAGCGAGCGCGAAAAGGGTTATGTCGAGGCCGCACGCTCTATCGGTGTTAGTCCGCTACGCATCGTGCTGCGCCACCTCCTGCCCAACATCCTCGCGCCCATCGTAGTGATTGCCAACGTGCGCTTCGCCTGGGTGATCATCCTTGAGGCGAGCCTGTCCTTCCTTGGCGCCGGCGTGCCGGCAGAGCAGCCCTCGCTCGGGCGGTTGATCCTGAACGGCTACCAGATGCTGTTCTCGGGTTACTGGTGGATCTCTGTGCTGCCCGGTGCGGCGCTGGTGCTTCTGGTGCTCGGCGTCAACTTGCTCGGCGACTGGCTGCGCGAGGCCCTCAACCCTAAGCTCGCGACGTGACCAACCCGCTCCTGTCGGTCACCGACCTGACCGTCCACTACGCCGGCCGCAGTGGCGGGCGTGATCAGGCGTTGGTCGCTGTCGACGGCGCAAGCTTCGATCTAGCACCGGGCGAGATCATTGGCCTGGTCGGCGAATCCGGCGCCGGCAAATCGACTGTCGCCTACGCGCTGATGCGGTTAATCGATCTGCCGGGGCGGATCGTGGCGGGCAGCGCGATGTTCGAAGGGCGCGACCTGCTCGCGCTGGACGAGGCGGCGATGCGCCAGGTGCGCGGCAACCGCATCTGCATGGTGTTCCAGGACCCGATGGCGACGCTGAACCCATTGATGCGGGTCGGCGACCACATTGCCGAGGGGCTGATGGTGCATCGGGGGCTCGGCCGCCAAGCCGCGCGCCAACGCGCCGTCGCCGCCCTGACCGAGGTCGGTATCCCGGCCGCCGAGCGACGCGCCCGCGACTATCCACACGAGATGTCGGGCGGCATGCAGCAGCGCGCCGTGATCGCAGCGGCGCTGGCGATGGAGCCCGCGCTGCTGATCGCCGACGAGCCGACCACCGCGCTCGATGCCACTATCCAGTCGCAGATCATCGACCTGCTGGTCGACTTAACGCGCCGGCACGGCACCGCGCTGGTGCTCGTCACACACAACATCGCGCTGGTGGCCGAAACCGCCGACCAGATCGCCGTGATGTACGGCGGCACTATTGTAGAAATCGGGCCCAAGGGCCGCGTGCTCGACGCGCCGCGTCATCCCTACACGGCCGCATTGATCGATTCGATTCCGCGCTTCGACGAACCGGACCGCCCGTTAAATCCGATTCCCGGCATGATGCCCGGCCTTGCGCACTTGCCCGAAGGCTGCCCGTTTCATCCGCGCTGCACATGTGGCCGCCTGCCCGATTGCCTGGTCCGGCCCGCGCTGGCGGAGGTCACGCCAGGTCACAAAGCCGCCTGCCACTTCGCACTGGAGCCGCCATTATGAGCGCGGTCCCGCTCATTGATGTGCGCGGCATCACGAAGCAATTCCCGCTGCGCCGCGGCATCGTCGAACGGCTGCGCGGCGGTCGCCCCCCCGCCGTCCATGCGCTGCGCGAGGTCGACTTCTCGGTGCGCCGCGGCGAGACCTTCGCGCTGGTCGGCGAGAGCGGTTGCGGCAAGACGACGCTTGCGCGGATCGTGATGGGGTTGATCCCACCGACGGGCGGCTCAGTGGTGTTCGATGGCCAGCCGGTCGAAAGCCTGTCGTCGGGCGACACACTTCGCTTTCGCCGCCGCATTCAAATGGTCTTCCAGAACCCCTTTGGCTCGCTCAATCCCCGCATGCGGGTGGGCCAGATCGTCGGCGAACCACTACATGTCCATCGTGCCGGGCTCGGTCTAGACCGCAGCGGCTTGCACGCCCGGGTGGCTGAAGTGTTACGCGATTGCGGCCTGGACACGACCACCGCCGAACGCTTCCCACACCAGTTCTCCGGTGGCCAACGCCAGCGCATCGCCATCGCTCGAGCGCTTGTCCTCAAGCCGGAATGCCTTGTCCTTGACGAGCCGGTCTCGGCGCTCGATGTTTCGATCCAGGCGCAGATCGTGAACCTGCTGGCCGAGCAGCAGCGCCTGCGCGGTCTAACCTACCTGTTCATCTCGCATGACCTATCGCTGGTTCGCTGC
Organism: Asaia bogorensis; assembly: GCA_945905835.1. Classification (GTDB taxonomy): domain Bacteria; phylum Pseudomonadota; class Alphaproteobacteria; order Reyranellales; family Reyranellaceae; genus Reyranella. The sequence continues at coordinate 2,253 of CAMDQJ010000064.1, read as the reverse complement.
TTCGCCGACCGTGTGGCCGTTATGTATTTCGGCCGCGTCTGCGAAGTCGGCCCGGTGGGCATTGTGCTCGACCGGCCACGCCATCACTACACGAGCGGCCTGCTGTGGGCGGTGCCGAACATCAAGGCGCGCACCAAGCGGCGGTCGGCGGTCGGCGGCGAGTTGCCCAATCCAGTCGACCCACCCCCGGGTTGTGCCTTCCACGCCCGCTGCCCGGCCGCGACTGGACGCTGCCGCAGCGAGGTGCCGCCGCTCGTCGCCGCTCCGGACGGTCGCCTGGTCGCTTGCCACCATCCACTGGAATCTTAACGAATTTTCGACAAACGGAGCACCCAGCGCCGCATTGTCACGTTGCCGAACGAGGAACGCGAGGGGCCTGCGGCCGGCATATTGTCAGGCAGCCGCACTGCCGCCCGCCACGTGTCCATCGCGGCGAAAACGGCATTGTCACTTGGGCCTTGTGAGCCATTTCTGGCCTCTGCCCGAGCCTGCCAAGTCATTGGAAACGCTACAGCGCCATGAAGCGAAGCGGTCGGAGTTGGGGGTGAACCCTGCCAACGTGACAATGCCTGCAAGACTAGCACTTGGCGGGTTGTCCGAGAACTTATAATCACCACCCTGTACTCACCACGGGCGCTACTTCTTCTCGACATTCCAGAAGACGGTGACCGGCGATTCGATGTTGCCGCTCACCTTCTTGGTGCGGGCCATCGGTTGCAGATACTGGCCAAGCGGCACGGTGACGCCCAGGTCCATGACGCGCTTCTGCACCTGTTCGGCGATTTCCTTCTGTTTCTTCGGGTCGCCTTCGCGAGTGAAGGCCATGCGCAGGCGCTCGATTTCCTCGTCGAGCGGCCAGCCAAACTGGGCGCGGTCGCCGCTCGCCTCGGCATAATGGTTGTTGATCGGGTCGATCAGCAGAACGGCTGCGGCCGCCGTCATAGCGATGTTCCAGCCGCCCTGGGCGACCGGGTCCTTCTTGGCGCGGCGCGCCACCAGGGTTTGCCAATCCATAGACTGCATATCAACCTTGAAGCCGCCGCGCTCCAGCAGCGTCTTGGCGATCGGCGCCAGATTGGTTAGCACGGCGAGGTCGGTCGACTGTAGCAGCACGATAGGTGTGCCGTCGTAGCCCACCTCCTTCAGCTGCCGCCTCGATTCCTCGAAGTTGGATTCGAGGATGCCGTCCATGCCGGCGGTGTTCTCGAAGGGCGTGCCGCAGCCGAACATGCCCTTGCAGACCTTGTAGTAGCGTGGATCGCCGATCACGCCCTGCAGGAAGTCCCTCTGGTTCAGGGCGAATTCGGCGGCGCGGCGGAAGCGGACGTCGTTGAACGGCGGCTGTTTCCAGTTGAAGCGCAGGACATAGGTGTTGCCCAGCTTGTCGAGATTGAGGATCTCGACGTTCTTGTCCTTTTCGAGCACCGGCAGCAGGTCGTGTGCCGGCTGCTCGATCATGTCTATCTCGCCGTTCTGGAGGGCGTTGATCGCGGTCTGGGTGTCGGGGATCGAGACCCATTCGACACGATCGACCTTGACCACCTTGCCGCCGGCCAGGCCCGAAGGCGGCTCGCGGCGCGGCTGATAGTTCGGATTGCGCACATAGACGACCTTCTCGCCGGGTTTCCACTCGTCCTTGCGGAAGAGGAAGGGGCCTGAGCCGGTGAAGTCGGAGATCTGCTGGCTGGACGGCGTTTTGGCCACACGCTCCGGCATGATCAGCAGCGGCGTCGAGCTGGGCTTGGCCAGCGTCTTCAGCATGATGCCGTAGGGTTCCTTGAGCACTATCCGGAAGGCGCGGGAATCGACCGCTTTCATCTCGACGATCGTCTTGGCGAGCAGCCCGCCCAGCGTGTCGCGTTCGCTCCAGCGCTTGATCGAGGGCACGACGTCGGCCGCGGTGACGTCCTGGCCGTCATGCCACTTCAGGCCCTCGCGCATGCGGAAGGTCCATGTAAGCTTGTCCTCGCTCACCGCCCAGCTGTCGACCATCTGCGGCTGCGGTTCGAGATTGCCGTCGAGTGCGAACAGCGTGTCGTAGACCATGTAGCCGTGGTTGCGCACGATATAGGCGGTGGTCCAGATCGGATCGAGGATCTTGAGATCCGAATGCATGACGACACGCAGGGTCTTCGGTGTCTGCGCCTGCCCGGCCACGGGCGCCATGAAGACGGCGCAGGCCACCACGATCCATCCGATCAAATGTCTCATCGACAGGCCCCACTGTTGGTCTGATTTCACGGTCGACAATCC
>CAMDQJ010000063.1 GCA_945905835.1 Asaia bogorensis | reverse complement strand
GGGGGTGAACTCTGCCAATGTGACAATGCCTTGGAAACTCATTTCCAAGAAAATTACGCCAAGTCGACGATCAGGTTTAGAGCCTCGTCGCAGCGCACAGCGGCTCCGGCCGGGACGACCAGGGTCGCCTCCCGCTCCTCGAAGATAGCCGGGCCGGCCGCGGTGTCACCAAGGCCAAAGGCGTAACGATCGTAGACAGGGGTAGAGATGAAATCGCGTGCCGCAGCCGAATAGACCGGCCGGTGGCCGCGCAAGGCAGTGCCGCCCTTGGTGCCGCCATGCGCCGAGCGCAGGTCGATCATCGGACGCGGCCCCGACACGATCACGCGCCACGACACCAACTCGACCCGCATGGCGGGTTCGATGCGACCGTATTGTTGCAGGTAGGCGTCCTCGAAGGTTGCGCGCAGCCCCTTGGCGTCGGCCTTCTCAAGCAACGCCGGCGAAATCAGGGTCTCGACCTCGAAGCCCTGGCCGATATAGCGCATGGCCGCCAGACGGCGAACGGCGATGTCGGCCTCCGGCACGCCGGCCGTGGCGACGAGCCCGCGGCCATCTCTTTCGAGATCGTGCAGCAGTTTGCGGATCGCCGGGAAGTCCGCACCGTCGAGTGCGGTCACATAGCCGCGCACGAAAGCGAAGGACGTGGGCGATGCGAGGAAGCCGAAGGCCGAGGCAACGCCCGCGCCCAGCGGACAGACCAGCCGGCGGATGCCGAGCGCCTGGGCGATGTGGCAGGCGTGAACCGGCCCCGCTCCACCGATCGGCACCATGACGTAGTCCGTGATACGCCGCGCCTTCTCCAGCGCATGAATCGACGAGGCCTGCGCCATGTTCTGGTTCACGGTCGCGTGGATCGCCCACGCCGCTTCGACGACCGAGAGGCCCAACGGCTCGCCGAGATCCTTGGCTATGGCGGCCTTCGCCGCCGCGACGTCGAGCTTCATGTCGCCGCCCAGGAAGTGTCCGGCGTCGAGATAGCCCAGTACCAGGTCGGCGTCGGTAACGGTCGCCTCGTTGCCGCCGCGGCCGTAGCAGGCCGGACCGGGATCGGCGCTCGAACTATCGGGGCCGACCTGGACGAGGCCCAGCCGGTCGACGCGCGCGATCGAACCGCCGCCGGCGCCTATCTCTATCATCTCGATGACCGGAACGCGCAGCGGTAGGCCACTGCCCTTCTTGAAGCGGAAGACGCGCGCCACCTCGAACTCGGTCGTGCGCAGCGGCTCGCCGTCGTCGATCAGGCAGGCCTTGGCAGTGGTGCCGCCCATGTCGAAGCAGAAGACGTCAGGATGCCCCGACTCCTTGCCTATGAGGCCGGTGGCCTGCACGCCACCCGCCGGGCCGGATTGCACGAGGCGGATGGGATGGCGCACCGCCGTCGATTCGTGGACGGTGCCGCCGTCCGACAGCATCAGGTAGAGATCGCGGTCGATGCCAAGACGGCGCAGGCCCTCGGACAGGCGCCGCAGGTAGCGGCTGAAGATTGGCAGTACATAGGCGTTGCAGATCGTAGTCGAGGTGCGTTCGTACTCGCCGATCTCCGGCACGACATCGCTTGAAAGACAGACTACCAGGTCCGGCGCCTCGCGCGCCAGAACCTCGCCGATGCGGCGTTCATGGTCGGGATTGCGAAAGCCGTGCAGCAGCGACACGGCCACCGCCTGCACGCCGCTGTTCGCCACTTCGCGCGCGAGGGCCGTGGCCTGCGCGTCGTCCATCTCGCGGATTATGCCGCCGTCGGGGCCGACCCGCTCCGACAGTTCGTAGCGAAGACGGCGCGGCACCAGCGGCTGCGGCAGTTCCATTGCGAGATCGTAGAGGTCGTAGCGCCACTCCAGGCCGATCTCGACGATGTCGCGAAAGCCCTCGGTGGTGATCAACGCCGTCGGGACGCCTTTGCGCTCGATCAACGCGTTGGCGACCAGCGTCGTGCCGTGGATTACATGGCGCACGTCGGCCGCGGAGACACCCGTCGCCCGCAGCAACGCCTCGATGCCGGTCAGCACGCCGATCGAAGGATCCGCTGGCGTCGTCAGCACCTTCTCGTTGAACAGACGGCCGTCGCGCGTATCGATCATGACCAGGTCGGTGAAAGTGCCGCCAATGTCGACGCCGACGCGGTAGGGATCGTTCATTCGGCGGCCTCGTCAGTCGCCCGGCGGCCATAGTCCCGTGCGGCCGCCACCGGGGTGACAATGCCGCTTGCGACATCCTCTTCGATCCGCCTTTTCTCGCGCTCAGCCATAGGCCGCAGACCACCACCGCCCGGCGTCTCGAACGAGGCCGTATCGCCCGGCTTCAGGATATAGCGGCCCTTGGCGTTGATGAGCTTGTCGTTGATCAGGTCGCGGCCGGCGCGGCCCGGCTTACCGCCAGCCAGTCCACGTGGCGGAAATTTTACGCGCTCGTGGCGGATGGTCATGGTGACGGGCTCCTCACCTACGACCTTGAACGATACGCGCTGCGCAGCGCCGCCGCGGAATTTTCCGGCGCCACCCGAATCGGCGATCAGCGACTTCTCGGTGACCAGCATCGGCACGCTGTTCTCGAACTGCTCGATCGGCGAGGTGGCAACATTGCTGGGAAAAGACAGGCACGCCGGCCCGTCGTCGGCCGGCCGCGCGCCATGGCCGCCGTTCATGAAGAACATCTTCACAAAACGACCGCCGTCACGACGCTTGCCGGCAAAATAGACGTTCCACAGCGGCGAGCCACAATCGGCGATGACCTTGTCGGGTGCGATGCCTGACAGGGCGCCGAAGATCGCCGGCGGCAGGTAGTGACCCGAGAGATGCCGCGCCCACACCGGCGCCGGCCGGCGCGGATTGACGAGGCAGCCTTCCGGCGCGCTCACCGTCAGGGCGCGGAACGAGCCGTCATTGTTGGGCGTCGACGGGTCGAGGGCGCACTTGATCGCATAGGCGCTGTAGGCCCAAGTGTAGTTCATCACCGAGTTGATCGGCCGGTCGATCTGCGGCGAGGTGCCGCCATAGTCGATGTGGATGCGGTTGCCGGCGACACGCAGCGCGCACTTGATGATGAGCGGATGATCGAAACCGTCGAGCATCACCTCGTCGCGATAGAGCCCGTCGGGCAGCGCGCGGATTGCCTGGCGCATGCTGGCGTCTGAGCGATCGAGCAACTCGGCGGCCAGTGCGTCGAGATCGTTGATTCCCTCCTCGTCGAGGATTTTCAGCAGCCGCCGCTCGGCCTGCCTGTAGGCCGCAAACTGGGCGCGGATGTCGCCCAGCGTATCGTCGGGCGCGCGCAGGTTCTCGGTCAGGAAGGCGATCACGTCCTCGTTCTCGACGCCCTCGCGGACGATTTTGCACACCGGGATGGTGAGGCCTTCCTCGTAGGAATCTCGCGCCTCAACCGACGGCGCGCCACCGATGTCGACGGTGTGGAAGATCGAGCCGACAAAGGCGACCAGCCGGGCCCCGCGGAAGACGGGTGTGGCCATGGTGACGTCGTTCAGATGTCCCGTGCCGAGATATCCGTCGTTGGAGATCACCACGTCGCCCCGCCGCCAGCTCTCGCGCGGGAAACGCTGCAACATCGACTGCAGCGTGCGCGGCATAGTGCCGATGAACGACGGCACGCTACGCGAGGATTGCACGATCTGGCGTCCCTGCCCGTCCATCAAGCCGACCGCCATGTCCCAGTTGTCGCGCACCACCGACGAGAACGAGGTGCGCACGAAGGTCTGGGCCGCCTCGTCTATCATCCCCGCGAGGCGCTGCCAGGTGACGCCGATCTGCAGCGCGCTGAACTTGGAACCGGTCATCGTTCTGTCCTAAACCAGCGTGCGCCAGGCGGCGTGATCGGCGGTCGCGCCGCGCACCACGTCGAAGTAACGCTGCCGCAGCTTTTTCGTCAGCGGCCCGACCTTGCCGTCGCCCACCGGCAGGCGGTCGATCAGCGACACCGGCACGATCTCCTGCCCGGTGCCGCAGAGGAACGCCTCCTCGGCAAAATAGAGTTCGCTGCGATCGACCTCGCGTTCCTCGGCTGCCTCTCCGGTCATTTCCTTGTAAAGCACTAGAATCGAGTCGCGGGTGATGCTTTCCAGGATATTGCTCGACTTGCTGGGCGTGATCAGCTTGCCGTCGCGCACCATGAAGAAGCAGGCGATCGGTGCCTCGGAGACCTTGCCGTGCGGCGTCAGCATCAATGCGCCGTCATAGCCGTCGGACTTGGCCTGCAACTGGGTGAGCCGCGCATTGTGATAGTTGGCCGTGCTCTTGATCCGGGGCGGACTGGCATTGTCCGACAGGCGCGACCATGAACTGACGCCGAGGCTCATCCCGGTGTCGATGAACTTGGTCTTCTCGCGCGGCATGGCAGCGGCAGTGAAACCGACCGGGCCGGTCGTCGCCATCAGACCGGTGCCCTTGATGTAGACCAGCAGGCGGACATAGACGTCGTCGTCCGGCTCGTTGGCGCGAATGAGCTTCGCCAGGCTGTCGCAAAAGTAATCGAGATCGTAGGTCTGCTCGAAGCGCAGCAGCTTCATGCCGACCTGCAGGCGCTTGATGTGCTCGTCGAGCCGGAACAGCGCGAACTTGCCGTCCTTCGGAAGATGATAGGCGCGGATGCCCTCGAACACCGTCGTCGCGTAGGTCACGGCAAGCGACATTGGATGCAGTCGTGCATCGGCGAACGGCATCAGCTCGCCGTCCATCATGATCGTCTTGGCCTGCCACATGTCAGTTCTGCTTCAAGCCGAGCTTGGGAACGAGCACGCCCATCTCGCGATACGAGGCGACGACAGTCGCGGTGAAGTCCTTGCTGTTCTTGTACGACGCCGACGAACTGAGCTTGGTCATCAGATCGTTGTAGCCCGGCGCAGTCACGAGGTCCTTGCCCAAAGTTTCCCAGCGCGCGACGACATTGGCTGTCAGTCCGGCGGGCGCGGCAATGCCATAGAAAATCGGCACGCCGACCGGCCAGCCCAGTTCCTTGTACGTCGGCACCTCGGGGTATCCGGGGATGCGGTCGGTACCGCTCTCCGCCAGCAGGCGAACCTTGCCGCTCGAGACGTAGGGCGGGAATTCAGCCGCGACCAGCGCATCGATCTGACCGCCGAGCAGGCCCAGGATCGCGTCGGCGCCGCCCTTGTAGGGAATGTACTGCGCGGTGATGCCGAGATGGCGGAAGGTCGCTTCGGTGGCGATGTGAGGGCCGCCGTTGGTCGAGGCCGTCGACCAGTTGAGCTTGCCAGGATTGGCCTTGGCCCAGGCGACGAACTCCTGCGCCGTCTTGTGCGGGCTGTCGCTGCGCACGAACAACGGCTGGGCGCTCACCAGGTACTGAAAGAGAAAGGTGAAATCCTTGTCGGTCTGGTACTGCACCGGCTGGAAATACGGTGCCACGGCAAACGGGCTCGTAGTCGCCAACGCCACGGTGTAGCCGTCGGGCTTGGCATGGGCGAGCTGGGCCATGGCGATGGTGGCCCCGGCGCCTGGCTTGTTGTCGACGACGGCCGCCACCTTCCACTTCTGGCGGATGAATTCGGCGATCCATCGGGCAGAAATGTCGCCGCCCCCACCCGCCGCGAAGCCGACCAGGATCGTCACCTGCTTGGAGGGAAATTCGTCCTGCGCGAACGCGGTGCGCATGCTCATCGCCGCCGCCATGCCGCCCAGTGCAACGCGTCTCGTGATCATCGCTTCACCTCCCCAGGTCGTTTTGATCGTGAGGGAGGCCGCGCTACTACACAAGGCACCCCCTCGATCACCGTCGATTCTTACAACACTATCGGCATCATACGAGACCTGCCGCCAGACCCCGAGGATGACTGTTCATAGGGGTAGACCGGAAATCATCGACGCACCCTCAGAACGACGCGAATGACCCAAAGCGGACATGCCAGCACGGCATTGTCACGTTGGCGCTTGTGAGCCATTTCTGGCCTCTGCCCGAGCCTGCTAAGTCATTGGAAATGCTACAGCGCCCTGAAGCGGAGCGGTCGGAGTTTGGGGGTGAACTCTGCCAACGTGACAATGCCTCATGAGAGGCTCCTAACGTTTGGCCTGCTGGGACGAACTCAGTTCTGCGAGGATCATCGTCTCGGTGAGCACCTGCGGCAAGATCTTTGGACGGTCGGCGCCGGGCGCCCAGTAGAGATAGAGCGGCACACCGGCCCGGCCGGCCTCCTTCAGGGTCGCGGTGATTTCGGGATCGCGGTTGGTCCAGTCGCCTTTCAGTTTCACGACGCCGGCCTGCTCGAACGCCTTGCGTGCGGCCGGCGTTTCCAACGCCACGCGCTCGTTGACCAGGCAGGTAATGCACCACGCAGCTGTGAAATCGACGAAAACCGGCTTGCCCTGCGCCGCCGCCTCGATCATGCGCGCCCGGGAAAATCGCTCCCAGCCGTCGAAGCTGACGCCGCCGGAAGTCGCGGTCGCCGCGGTCGCCGCCGGTCCGCTCTCGAGCGGTATGCCGGCGCCCAGTGCCAAAACGATCGCGGCGGCGGCGAAGCCACGGCGCAGCCATGACGGCCGCCCGGCCGTCTCGCCGAGCCTGATCAGCCAGACCGCGAAGGCGATCAGGATCATGCCGCCCAGCGCGTACATCACGCCGTCGGCGCCGGTCTGCTGGGTCAGCACCCAGATCATCCAGGCGGCCGAGGCGTACATCGGGAAGGCGAGGAACTGGCGTAGCCCGTCCATCCACGGGCCGGGCCGCGGCATCAGCCGCTGCAGTGCCGGCGTCATCGACAGCGCGAGATAGGGCAGCGCCAGGCCGAGGCCCATCGCCAGCAGGACCGCGACCGTCTGCGGCGCGGGCTGGGTGAGGGCGAAGCCGAGAGCCGCGGCCATGAACGGCGCCGTACAGGGTGTAGCGACGACGACTGCGAGTACGCCGGTGAAGAAGGCGCCGGTGCCGCCGCCGCGCCCTGCCAGTCCCTGGCCGATGCCGGCGAAGCGGCCGCCGAATTCGAACAGGCCGGAGAGATTGAGGCCGACGGTGAAGAACAGGTAGGCGATCAGGAGAGAGAACAGCGGCGACTGGAACTGGATACCCCAGCCGACATCGCCGATCGTGGCGCGGACTGCCAGCAGTGCCGCCGCCATGGCGGCAAAGGACACCAGCACGCCAGTGGTATAGGCGAGGCCATCGCGCCGCATCTCGGCCCGCGAGCCTGCCGCGAGCCGGGCGAACGACGCCGCCTTCATCGCCAGCACCGGGAACACGCAGGGCATCAGGTTGAGGATCAGCCCGCCCAGCAGCGCGAACAGCAGTGCTTCGCCAAGCGAGATCTGCTCGCCGCCGGCGAAGCGCAGGGTCGTTGCCGGCACGAACCTGGGATCGAGCGAGGCTTCGAGGTCGAAGGCCTGGAGAACCGTGCCGTCAGCAGTCTTTTCGCTCAGCACCAGCGTGCCGACGATCGGGCCGGGCGTCGCCACCTTGGCGTCGCCCTTCCTGAGAGGGATGCGGATGCCGTCGGCGTCGATGCTGGCCGTCTGCTTGGCCATGTGCGCGACCTTGCCCCACTCGCCGGGGAAGAAATAGACGTCGCGGATGGTGTCGGCCTTCAGCCCGCGAGCCTCGACGACCAGCGTCGGATCGCCCGTCCTGCCGACGCCGTAGCGCGCGGCCCACGGGCTCGCCACCGGTACTGCGCGCCGCGCCTTGTCGAACAGCGCGCGCGTCGCGGCATCGGCCGGGGTGGCCGCGGAGCCGACCGGCAGCACGAGCTCGAACTTGCCCTCCTCGGGAATGCAGACGTCCCCGCAGACCAGCCAGTTGGCCGTGGCTGCCAGCGTCAGCGGTCCGCGGGCATCGGCCGGCGGCGTGATCCGCACCAGCAGCATGATGTCGTCGGTATAGCCGTAATTGATGATGCCGCCGATGTCGGTGAGCGTCGGTACTGGCCAGACGATGGCGTCGGCCTTGGCGCCGGCCGGCAGGGTCCAGGCGATCTCGGTCGGCAGGCCCGAATCGCCCGGGTTCTTCCAATAGGTGTGCCAGTCCTTGCGGATGGTCTGGCGCAGCCCGACCCAGAACGGCTCGCCGGGCTTGACCTGCGCTACCTCCGCCAGAAGCTCGGCCCGGACATTGTCCGTCTGCACCACCGAATCGGCAAAAGCCGGCCCGCCGACCACCGGCGTGAGGGCCAGCAGCGCGAGCACAAGGACGAGGAAACGACGCATGATGGACCTTACCTGATCCCGCGCTTATGCGCTGGCAAGGCAATCCGGATCAAGGCGGCGTGATCTTTTGCCGGCGGCCGGCTGTCGGTCTAAGGTCTTGGTTCAATTGAGGAAATTCATGGCTCTGCGTCTGTCGGATATGCATTTGCTGCGCGCGCTCGACGATCTGGCCGCGGTCGGCGCCACCGAGGGCGGCGGCTGCGCGCGGCTGGCGCTCACCGACGAGGACAAGGCCGGCCGCGACCTCGTCGTCGGCTGGATGAAGGCGGTGGGCCTCGATGTGCACATCGACGCCATCGGCAACGTGGTCGGCGTGCGTGCCGGCCGCGAGAATCTCGCCCCGGTAATGACCGGCAGCCACATCGACACCGTGCGCACCGGCGGCCGCTACGACGGCAATTACGGCGTGCTGGCCGGTCTCGAGATCGTGCGCGCCCTGAACGAAGCGAAGCTCACGACGCGCCGGCCGATCGCCGTCGCTTTCTTCACCAACGAGGAAGGCGCGCGCTTCCAGCCCGACATGATGGGCAGCCTCGTCTATTCCGGCGGCATCGGTCTGAACGAAGCCTATGCCGCCACCGACAAGGACGGCGCCTCAGTCGGCGACGAGCTGCGCCGCATCGGTTATCTCGGGCCGGCCAAACCGGGCGCGCTGAAGCCTCATGCCTTCGTCGAGCTGCACATCGAGCAGGGCCCGATCCTCGACGAAGAGAAGGTGCAGATCGGCGTCGTCGAGAGCGTGCAGGGCATCTCGTGGACGGAGTACAGCGTGACGGGCGTCTCCAATCATGCCGGCACGACGCCGATGCGCCTGCGCCGCGATGCGGGATATCTCGCGGCCTCGGTCAATGTCTTCGTCCGCGCGCTCGCCCACGAGATGGCGGGCGACCAGGTGGCCACCGTCGGCCAGCTGTCGCTGCGCCCCAGCCTCATCAACGTCGTGCCCAACCTTGCGGTCTTCGCCGTCGATCTGCGCAACACCGACGAGGCGAGCCTGAAGACTGCCGAGGCGCGCGTGGCGGCCCATGTCGCGCAAGTCGCCGCAGCCGAACGCGTAACGGTTGAAGCTCGTGTGCTGGCGCGCTTCGAGCCGGTGATCTTCGACAAAGGTCTGGTCGATCGCGTCGAGCGCCACGCCAGGGCGCTGGCGCTCAGCACGCGGCGCATGCCGTCGGGGGCAGGCCACGACGCCCAGATGATGCAGCGCATCTGCCCCACGGCGATGATCTTCGTGCCCTCGGTCGCGGGCCTCAGCCACAACGTCAAGGAACATACCGAGGCCGCCGACCTCATGGTCGGCGCGCAGGTGCTGGCGAACCTGATGCTGGAGCTGGCCGAGGAGTAACGGTTTCCTTCTCGCGCTCATTATTTTAGGTTGTCTGACAACCAGCGCCGGTATCCTTGCCCGACAAGCAATCCCTCCCGAAATTCCGTGTCCAGCCGGCCAACCTCGCCGAGCGCGTGATCGCCCGCCTCGGCGGCGACATCCGCCGCGGCCGCCTGGCGGCCGGCGCCAAACTGCCGACCGAGCAGGCGCTGACCAGCAAGCTTGGCGTCAGCCGCGCCGTGGTGCGCGAGGCCGTCGCGGCCCTGCGTGCCGACGGCCTGGTGGTGACGCGGCAGGGCTCGGGTGCCTACGTCGCCGATCCCACGGCGCGGCCTTTCCGCATCGCCAGCAGCGTCAAGGACCCCCGCCAGGCAGCCATCGGCGACATCCTCGACGTCATGGAGCTGCGCCTTGCCGTCGAGGTCGAGGCCGCGGCCCTTGCCGCCCAGCGCGCGACGCGCAAGCAGGTTGTCACCATCCGCACCACCTGGCGCGCCATCGACGGCGCGCTGCGCCGCGGCGAGGGCGCCGTCGCCGAGGATTTCGCCTTCCATCGCGCCATCGCCGAGGCCACCGGCAACGGCCAGTTCCCGCGCTTCCTCGAATTCCTCGGCGGCCACGTTATCCCGCGCCAGAGCGTGCGGCTCAATGTCGACACGCCGGCGGAGCGGCGGACGTATCTCGAGCGCATCCAGCACGAGCATGGCCGCATCGTCGCCGGTATCTCCGACGAGGATCCCGCCGAGGCGCGGCGGGCCATGCGCGAGCATCTGACGCGCTCGCTCGAACGCTACAGGAACCTCGCAGGGAGAAGCGGCAATGTCCGACGATAACAACAAGACAAGGAAGATCGTGTTCACCGGGGCGGCCGGCGGCGTCGGCACCATGATCCGCCCGCTGCTGGCACCGCTCTATCCCGGCCTGGTGCTGAGCGACAAGAACAAGCCGGCCAACCTGCTGGCGACGGAAAAGTTCGTGGCCGCAGATCTCGCCAAACCCGACGAGGTCGCCGCCCTCGTCAAGGGCGCACACAGCGTCATCCATCTCGGCGGCTATTCGGTCGAGGGTCCGTGGGACGCCATCCTGCGGTCCAACATCATCGGTTGTTACAATCTCTTCGAGGCCGCACGTCAGGCCGGCGTCAAGCGCGTGATCTTCGCCTCGTCCAACCATGCCGTCGGCTTCTATCGCCGCAGCCAGAAGATCCGCACCGACGTCACGGTGCGGCCCGACGGCCGCTACGGCGTCAGCAAGGCGTTCGGCGAGGCGCTGGGCGCGATGTACAGCGACAAGCACGGCATGTCCGTCACCTGCCTGCGCATCGGCAATGTCGGGCCGATCCCGCTCGACACGCGGCGGCTGTCGATCTGGGTCTCGCCGGAGGACCTGGTGCAGCTGATCCGCATCGGCCTGGAGCATCCCGGCATCCGCTATGAGATCATGTACGGCGCCTCGGACAATGCCGCATCGTGGTGGGACAATTCCGTCGCCCGCAAGCTCGGCTATCGCCCGATCGGCAAGGGCGAGGACCATCGCAGCCACGCTGAAGCCGAGCAGCGCAAAATCGGCCCCGATCCGGTCGGCGACCTGTTCCAGGGCGGCGCCTTCTGCTCAATGGAATTCACAAACGATGTCAAACGCGCCGGTCCGTAATGCTTGGATTGTGAGCCTTCTGGCCCGATAATCGGGTCAGGAGGTCTAATGCGAAATCTAACCGTTGGGGTGGCCCAGATGGGGCCGATCCAGCGCGCGGACTCGCGTCGCGACGTCGTAGAGCGTCTTGTAGCGCATCTACGCGAAGCCAAACGCATGGACTGCGAGCTGGTCATTTTCCCAGAGCTGACGCTCACGACTTTTTTTCCACGCTGGTGGATGACCGACCAGGCAGAGATCGACTCCTTCTTCGAGCAGGAAATGCCGTCGAACGAGACAGCGCCACTGTTCAACGAGGCCAAGCGATTGGGCATCGGCTTCTCGCTGGGCTATGCCGAGCTCACCCGCGAGGACGGCCGCGTGCGCCGCTTCAACACCTCGATCCTGGTCGAGCGCGACGGCCGCATCGCCGGCAAGTACCGCAAGATCCACCTGCCGGGCCATGCCGAGCACGAGCCCGAGCGCGCCTTCCAGCATCTTGAGAAGCGCTATTTCGAGGTCGGCAATCTCGGCTTCCCGGTGTTCCGCGCCTTCGACGCCATCATGGGCATGTGCATCTGCAATGACCGGCGCTGGCCGGAGACCTACCGCGTCATGGGCCTGCAGGGCGTCGAGATGGTGACGCTGGGCTACAACACGCCGATCCACAATCCGCCGGCGCCCGATCACGACGAGCATGCTTGGTTCCACAACCAGCTCTCCATGCAGGCCGGCGCCTACCAGAACGGCGCCTGGGTGGTCGGCACGGCCAAGGGCGGAACCGAAGAGGGGGTTGCGTCGTTAGCCGACAGCATGATTGTGGCACCTTCGGGCAAAGTCGTTGCCCGCACGGCAGGCGAGGGCGACGAACTCGTCGTGCATCGCTGCGACCTCGACGCCGGCAAGAGCTACAAGAAGACGACGTTCAATTTCGCCGTCCATCGTCAACCCGATCATTACAAGCTGATCGTCGAGCGCAAAGGCGCAGTGGAACCGTCATGAGTAAGAGTGTGAGTAAAGCCGTGAGTAAAGTTGCGCTGGCAACCCTTCATATCCGTTGCGGCGACGACATCCGCAACAAGCTGGCCGAAGCCGGCGTCGAGGGCGACTATCTTTCGTTTGCCGATCCGGCCTGGCTGGGACCGCCGCCGCAGTTCAACGCCTGGGTCGCCGGCCGCGCCCAGCTGATCTCTGAGCGCACCGGCCTGCCGCGCCAGAAGGTCCGCGAGGATCTGGGCGATTCCTACTGGCGGCTGGCGCGCGCACCCAAGGAATACAAGCGCATCGTGCTGTGGTTCGAGCACGATCTCTACGACCAGGCGGCGATCGCCCGTATCCTGGCGAGCTTCGCTACGCGCAAGAAACTGCCGGTCGTCGAGCTGATCCAGATCGAGGGCGCTTTGGGTCAGCTCCCGCCTAATCAGCTCCTGAAGCTCTGGCCCAAGCGCAAGCGCGTGGATCAGGGCCAGATCGCCCAGGCCAAAGCGGCGTGGCAGGCACTGTGCGCCGAAACGCCTGAGCCGCTGATGGCGCTCACCAAGAAGGGCACCGGCGACCTGCCGTTCATGAAGGCCGCCCTCGTGCGCCATCTGCAGGAATTGCCGTGGACGACCGATGGCCTGTCGTTCACCGAACGCGAAGCACTGAAGGCGCTCGCCAAGGGACCGCTGTCGGTGTCGGAGATCTTCTCGGTCACCCAGAAGCGCGACCCGCAGGCTTTCATGGGCGACCTGTTCTTCTGGTCGGTGGTGCGCGACCTGATCGAGGCGCCCAAGCCGCCGGTCTCGGTTTCGGCCGGGACCAGTCGGCTCGGCTGGCCCAAGCGTGTGTTGAAACTCACGGCGGTGGGCAAGGCGCTGATCGACGGCAAGCTCGACTGGCAGGCGACGGAGCCGCTCGACCGCTGGGTCGGCGGCATCGTCGTGGTGACGGGCGCACCGCCGTGGCGCTGGGACCCGCGGAAAAAGCAGGCGATCCTAGCCGAGTGATGTAGACCCCCCCGCCCGTCTCGGGGGAGATGCGCGGATCATGGATTTTCTGGTCGACGGCTCGCTCGGTGCAGGCGCGCTCGTTATCCTGGCTGTCGCCCTGCTGTTCGCCCTCAGCTTCGAATTCGTCAATGGCTTTCACGACACTGCCAACGCCGTGGCGACGGTCATCTACACGCACTCGCTGACGCCGAACCAGGCGGTGATCTGGTCGGGAAGCTGGAACTTCCTGGGCGTATTGTTCTCCTCGTGCGCCGTCGCCTTCGGCATCGTGGCGCTGCTGCCGGTGGAGCTGATCCTGCATGTCCAGTCCGACGCCGGCTTCGCCATGGTCTTCGCGCTGCTGCTATCGGCGATCATCTGGAATCTCGGAACCTGGTATCTCGGCCTGCCGGCCTCGAGCTCGCACACCCTGATCGGCTCGATCGTGGGCATCGGCATCACCAATTCGCTGCTCGACGGCGGCTCGTTCGGCGAAGGCGTCAACTGGGGCAAGCTCGAGGAAACGGCGCTGGCGCTGCTCACCTCGCCGCTGATCGGCTTCGTGGCCGCCGCCGCTGTGGATCCGCTCCATCCTGGTGCTGACCTGCACCGGCGTCAGATTCGCGCATGGGTCCAACGACGGACAGAAGGGCATGGGCCTCATCATGCTGGTGCTGGTCGGCCTGGTGCCCGCGGTCTTTGCGTTGCATCTGCCGACATCGCAGGACCAGCTGCAGAAAATCCTCGTGGCATCGCAAGCTGCCCAGCCGGTCTTCGCCAAGGGCTCGACCACCGGCCCCCTCGATGACGACACCGCCGACGACCATATCTCGCGGTTCCTGACGCACGGCACGCCGGACCCGCTGACCATGACGTCGCTGGCGCTGAAGAACGCCAATGTCGCCGCGGCGATGACCCGCATCACCTCGGTCCACGAGCTTTCGGCCGACCAGCGCGCGCGGCTGCGGCGCGACGTCTATCTGATCGACAACGGCATCGCCAAGCTCGCCAAGGCCGGCACGATCGCCGGCAGCGACATGGTGGCGCTGCAGCGTCTGCGCCAGGAGCTGACGCCGCTCACAGATTACATCCCGCTCTGGGTCAAGATCGCCGTAGCCGTGGCGCTTGGGCTGGGCACGATGGTCGGCTGGAAGCGCATCGTCGTGACGATCGGCGAGAAGATCGGCAAGTCGCACCTCACCTACGCCCAGGGCGCCTCGGCCGAACTGGTCACCATGACCACCATCGGCATGGCCGACATCGTGGGCGTGCCGGTCAGCACCACGCATATCCTGTCGTCGGGCATCGCCGGGGCGATGTTCGCCAACCATTCCGGGTTGCAGCGGGAAACCCTGCGCAACATCGTGCTGGCCTGGGTGCTCACCGTGCCGGCCTGCATGGTCATGGGCTCGGTGCTGTTCGCCGGCACGCTGTTCATCGTGCTGCGCCTGTTCGGCTGAACCGTATCAGCCGAATTTCCCGTAGCTGCGTTCGGGTGTGCCGCGGTTGAGCGACAGGTGGGTGTGGGTGGCGACGAACGGGTCGCCGATCTTCTGCCGGCCGAGTCCGACGGTGGCGCGGCCGCCGCGGTCGAAGCGGTCACCGTTGGGATGGAAGCCGTCGGAGTTCCACACGCCCATGCCGATGGCGGTCAGCCGGTCGGCCGAGACGATGCCTTCGACCGTCTCGAGCGCGAAGCGGAAGTTGCGGATGGTGCCCCAGACATTGCGCCACTGCTGCTTCTCAGCGGCTTCGCGACTCGTCATGAAGTCGGTGAAGGTTCCGAAAGCGATCATGTCGTCGGCGAAGATTGGCCGCGCGCCCTCGTAGTCGATGGCGCGGCAATGGCTGGCCAGGCTTTCGAACCAGGCGCGGATGGCGGCGAGATCGTCGGGGTGCGGGGCGGAGCGAAGCTTCATCGTTCGTCCTTCAGAGTCCAAACCGTTGCCAGTGCAGCCGTTCCTCGATGGCGGCGACCGTCGCGGGACCGATTTCGTCGAGGCGTCCGCTGACCCGCGAGCCGAGGCCGAAGCGCGCAAAAAGGCTGCGGCGCGTGGCGATCATCGGCAGGCGCACCTTGGCGCCGTAGCGCGCCTGCAGGGTCGAGCGCAGGTCGCCAAGTCCGTCGATCAGCCCGAGCTCGAGGCCGCGGCGGCCCGTCCAGAACTCGCCGGAGAAAATCGTGGCGTCGTCGCCTTTGAGTTTGGCGCTGCGGCGCTCGCGCACCCATTTCTTGAAATCGTCGTGGATCTCGGCCTGCAGGCTCTTCAGGCGCGCAACATCCTCTTCTTTCTCAGGCTGGAACGGGTCGAGCATCGCCTTGCGCTCGCCCGAGGTGTGCATGCGCCGCTCGACGCCGATGCGCGCCATCAGGTCCTGGAAGCCGAAGCCCGCCGAGATGACGCCGATCGAGCCCACGATCGAGCTCGGATTGGCCACGATCTCATCGGCGGCGCAGGCCAGCCAATAGCCCCCCGAGGCCGCCACATCCTCGACGAAGGCGATGACCGGCAGGCCCTTCTCGGCGGCGAGCAGGCGGATGCGCGCGGCGATCAGCGCCGACTGCACTGGCGAGCCGCCGGGCGAATTTATCGACAGCGCCACCGCCTTGGCGCCCTTGGTGTTGAAGGCGCGGCGCAGCACCGCCGCCGTCGACTCCATGGAAAGCCCGCGCTGGCCAAAGCGCGAGCCGGCGACGATGACGCCATTCAGCGATACGACGGGCACGATGGGTCCGCGGCGGAAACGATCTTTCAACCAGGTGAACATGGGAGGCAATGTCGGGGTGCGGCCGCTAGAACGCAAGCGGCGCGGCGTGGCGCAAAATCGCCTCCGCTGCCTCCGTGTAGCCACCTTCCTCCCGGTGCAGCCTGAGTGGCGGAGCATGGCGCCGCGCTGGCGCACCCTTACGGGCGCGCACGAGCACGCGCGCCGCCGGCGGCAGGGCTTTGATCGCGATGTCGCCCCAGCCGAGCTGTGCCAGGAGCGTCGCGATCTCCTCCAGCCGGTCGCTGCGATGGATCAGCGTCAGCGTGCCCTCCGGCTTGAGTGCTGCCGCCGCGACGGCGAGCCAGCGCGCGAGATCGGCGCTCGACTCGACGGTAGCCACCGCCTTGCCGGCGTCGGGCGAGGGGTCGGCGACCGCGGCGCTGAGATAGGGCGGGTTGGTGGCGACGTGATCGAAGGCGCCAAGATTTCCGGGCAGGGCGCGGGCCAGATCGTGAACAAGCGTAGACACACGATCCTCGACGCCGTTCAGCCGGGCATTGCGCTCCGCCAGTTCGGCGAAGGCCGGCTGCAGCTCGATTCCCGTCACCGATACGCCCGGCATGCGCATCGCCAGGCAGAGGCCCACTGCGCCGACGCCGGCGCCAAGATCGAGCACGCGTTGTCCCGCCGTCGCGTCGACGGCGGCGGCCAGCAGAACGGCATCGACCGCGACACGATAGCCGCGACGGGGCTGCAGCAGCCGCACGCGGCCGCCTAAAAGACCATCTTCAGTAGGTTCGTTCATGTCGGACCACTAGACCATCTCACGACATCATGTCACAACCGCCGCGCCGCGGTGCTATCTATGATCTCGACATGGCGACCATCCTCTCCCTCGAAAGCAAGCGCAAATCGCCGAGCCTCGACCCGTTGTTGGCGCTCTGCGCCGACGACATGACGAGCATCGACCGCGAGATCCTGGCGCGCATGCGCTCGCCGGTGGCGCTTATCCCCGAACTGGCCAACCACCTGGTCGGCGCCGGCGGCAAGCGCATGCGCCCACTGCTCACCGTCGCGGCGGCGCGGCTGTGCGGCTACAAGGCGTCGGACGACCGCCACATCCGCCTCGCGACCTGCGTCGAGTTCATCCATTCCGCCACGCTGCTGCACGACGACGTCGTCGATGCGTCGGGCCTGCGCCGCGGCAAACCCTCGGCCAACCGTGTATGGGGCGACAAGGCCTCGGTGCTGGTCGGCGACTTTCTGTTCACGCGCTCCTTCGAGCTGATGGTTGAAGTGGGCTCGCTGGAGATCCTGGCCGTGCTAAGCCGCGCCTCCTTGACCATCGCCGAGGGCGAGGTGCTGCAGCTCGTCAGCCAGCGCAACACCAGCATGCCGGAAGCGACCTACCTCGAGGTCATCAAGGCCAAGACCGCCAAGCTGTTCGCCGCGGCGGCCGAGGTCGGCGCCATGGTGGCTGGCCGCGAAGGCGCCGAGCGCGTGGCGCTGGAAAGCTACGGCATGAATCTCGGCATCGCCTTTCAGCTGATCGACGATGCACTCGATTATTCCGGCCGCGAGGCGGCTCTGGGCAAAAACATCGGCGACGATTTCCGCGAGGGCAAGATCACCCTGCCGGTCATCCTGGCCTTCCTGCGCGGCTCCAAGGTCGAGCGCGAGTTCTGGAAGCGCACCATCGAGGCGCTCGACCAGCGCGACGGCGACCTCGCCCAGGCGCAGATGTTGATCGAGCGCCATGGCACGCTGGTCGACACCGCCGAGCGCGCCCGCCACTACGGAGCCATGGCGCGCGATGCGCTGGGGCTCTTCCCCGATACCGAGCTCAAGGCGGCACTCCTCGAGGCGGTCGAGTTCGCGATCGATCGCGCGCACTGAGCGGCTGAGCGCGATGACCGGCAAGCACATCCTCGCCATCGACCAGGGCACCACCAGCAGCCGAGCGATCGTTTTCGATTCGGATGGCCGGCCCGTGGCGACGGCGCAGAAGGAACTGCCGCAAATCTTCCCCAAGCCAGGCTGGGTCGAGCACGACGCGGAGGAAATTTGGTCGGCGACCGTCGAGGTCTGCCGCGGCGCCTTGGCCAAGGCCAAGCTCGACGCCAAGGATCTTTTAGGCATCGGCATCACCAACCAGCGCGAGACCACGGTGGTGTGGGACCGCGCCAGCGGCAAGCCGGTGCACAATGCCATCGTCTGGCAGGATCGCCGCACCGCCGATTTCTGCGCCGAGCTGAGCCGCGCCGGCCACGAGGAGATGGTGGCCGCCAAGACCGGCCTGCTGCTCGATCCGTATTTCTCCGGCACCAAGCTGCGCTGGATCCTCGACCACGTGCCCGGCACGCGCGCCCAGGCGGAGAAGGGCGCGCTCGCCTTCGGCACCATCGAGAGCTTCCTGCTGTGGCGACTGACCGGCGGCAAGGTCCATGCGAGCGACGCCACCAATGCCAGCCGCACGCTGATGCTCGACATCCACACCGGCAAATGGGACGCCGAGCTCTTGAAGATGGTGGGCGTGCCGAACTCGGTGCTGCCCAAGGTCGTCGATTGCTCGGGCGAGCTCGGCGTCACGACCAAGGACTTCCTCGGCAGTCCCGTTCCCATCCTCGGCATGGCGGGTGACCAGCAGGCAGCGACCGTCGGCCAGGCCTGCGTCAAGGCCGGCATGGTCAAGGCGACCTACGGCACGGGATGCTTCGCGCTTCTGAACACCGGTGACGAAGCGGTGCGGTCCAAGCACCGCCTGCTCACCACCATCGCCTACCAGCTCAAGGGCAAGCGCACCTATGCGCTGGAGGGCAGCATCTTCATCGCCGGCGCTGCCGTGCAATGGCTGCGCGACGGCCTGCACCTGATCGAGAAATCGTCCGACATAGAGGGCCTGTCGCGCTTCGCCCGGCCCGATCATGGCGTCTACATGGTGCCGGCCTTCGTCGGCCTCGGCGCACCCTACTGGGACGCCGGCGCGCGCGGCGCCATTTTAGGCCTGACGCGCGACTCGGGTGCCGGCGAGATCGCCGCTGCCACGCTCGATTCGGTCTGCTACCAGACGCGCGACCTCACCGAGGCGATGCGCGGCGACGGCGCCAAGATCGAGGCGCTGCGCGTCGATGGTGGCATGGTGGTGAACAACGCCCTGATGCAGCGGCTCGCCGACACGACGGGCGCTCCGGTCGAGCGGCCCGTCGTCACCGAAACCACCGCCCTGGGTGCCGCCTTCCTGGCCGGCCTGCAGGCGGGTCTCTGGCCCTCGCTCGACGCGCTGGCCTCGACCTGGGCTCTCGACCGCGCCTTCCATCCCATGGAGCCCGGCCCGGCCCGCGACAAACGCTACGCCGGCTGGCAGGACGCGGTGCGAAGGGTGCGTAGTTCCTGATTGCTGGGGGAGGGCGCGGCCATTAGGTTGCGCCCGCCATGCCGACCCGTGCCAACCCCGTCTATTGCGGCATCGACACCATCGATCTCGCGCAAGCCACCAAGCTCATCCAGGCCGTTGCCGGCGGGCCGAAACCGGCTGTCGGCGGCATCAAGCTCGGGCTGGAGTTCTTCCTCGCCCACGGCGCGCCGGGCGTGCGCTATGCCTTCCCGACACCGGTGCGGGCGACAGGTGTGGGCTTCTTCCTCGATCTCAAGCTGCACGACATTCCCAACACCGTGGCCGGTGGCATCCGCGCCGTGGTCGAGCTCGCGCCGACCTATATCACCATCCATTCGAGCGGCGGCCGCGAGATGCTCAAGGCGGCGGTCGACGAGGCCGCGACGCAGGCCGCCAAGTTCAACGTGCCGCGGCCGAAGCTTCTGGGTGTGACGGTGCTCACCTCGCTCGACCGCTCTGACCTCGAGGCAACGGGCATCAATGCCGATCCGTCCGATCAGGTGCTGCGGCTGGCAGCACTTGCGCACGACTGCGGTCTCGATGGCGTGATCTGCTCGCCGCTGGAGATCGCGGCACTGCGCAAGCAATGTGGCCCCGACTTCGTGCTGATGGTTCCTGGCGTCCGCCCCGTCGGCAGTGCCGCCAACGACCAGAAGCGCGCCATGACACCGCGCCAGGCGGTCGATCTCGGCGCCACCAACCTCGTGGTCGGCCGGCCGATCTATCAGGCGGCCGATCCGCGCGCCGCCGCCGAGGCGATCGCGCGCGAGGCCGGCGTCAATGACCTATGACAGTCGAGGCCAAGATCTGCGGTCTGTCGACGCCGGAAGCCATCGACGCGGCGGTCGCAGGCGGTGCGCGCTGGGTCGGGTTCGTCACCTATCCCGCCTCGCCGCGCCACGTCAGCGTCGAGACCCTGAAGGCGCTGGGCGCGCGTGTGCCCAAGAGCGTCGGCCGCGTCGGCCTGTTCGTCGACCCTGACGACGCGCTGCTCGATGCCCGGCTCGCCACTGGCGCGATCGACATGCTGCAGCTTCACGGTTCGGAGACGCCCGAACGCATCGCCGCCATCAAGGCGCGGACGGGCAAGCCGGTGATGAAGGCGATCAAGGTCGCCAAGGCCCAGGACGTCGAACGCGGCATCGCGGTCTACGCCTCCGTCGCCGACCGGCTGATGTTCGACGCTGCCGACGGCACGCTGCCCGGCGGCAATGCCAAGGCCTTCGACTGGACGATCCTCTCGAACCAGACCGTCCCGCGTCAGTGGTTCCTCGCGGGCGGGCTGACGCCGCAAAACGTCGCCGAGGCGGTGCGCGTGACGGGCGCGCGGGCGGTCGATGTTTCCTCTGGCGTTGAGGCGAGCCGGGGTGTGAAATCCGTCGAATTGATCCGCGCCTTTCTCGACAAGGTAAAGGCGCTGTAGAGGAGTGAGCAGCATGAAGATCGAAGCGCGGCTGAAAGAACTGGGCATCGAGCTCGCCAAACCCACGACGCCGATGGGCAGCTACGTCAACGCCGTGCGTACCGGCAACCTGCTTTATATGGCGGGCAAGGGCCCCGGCGTGCCGGGCAAGCCGCTGCCCACGGGCAAGCTCGGCCGCGACTTCAGCATCGACCAGGGATATGCTTTCGCACGCGAAACCGGCCTCAGCATTCTCGCCGCCATCAAGGCGGAGCTGGGGGACCTCGACCGCGTCAAGCGCATCGTCAAGGTTCTCGGCATGGTCAACACCACGCCGGAATATGGCAGCCAACCGGAAGTGATCAACGGCTGCTCCGACCTCTTCGTCGAGGTGTTCGGCGAGGCCGGCCGTCACGCCCGCTCGGCGGTCGGCATGCATTCGCTGCCGCGCGGCATCCCGGTCGAGATCGAGGTCATCGTCGAGATCGCCGACGAGCCAGCACGCAAGGCCGCCGCCGTTCCGAAGGCGGTGAAGAAGGTGGCCCCGAAGGCGACCAAGAAGGCAGCCAAGAAGAAAAAGCGCTGATATAGCCCTTGCCCGCGCGACCGAACTGGCTGCCGCTGCTTGCGGTGGTGCCCGCCGTGCTGCTCGCGGTGCAGGTGCATTTCACCTGCGGCATCGTCTATTCGATCGACGATCCCTACATCCATCTGGCGCTGACCCGCCAGATCCTGAACGGCCATTACGGCATCAACCCCGGCGAGTTCGCAGCACCCTCGTCGAGCATCCTGTGGCCGTTGCTGCTGGCGCCCCTGTCCTTCACGCGGCTCGTCGAATTCCTGCCGCTGGTCCTCAATCTTCTGTCGCTGCTGCTCGCGGTGTGGTGGATCGAGCGCTGGCTGGAGACCTACCTCGAGCCGCTGGTGGCGCTGATGGCGACCACCACGCTGGCCTTCGCGCTCAATTTCTACGGTCTCGTGCTCTTCGGCATGGAGAACTCCCTGCAGGTGGCGCTGGTTGTGGTCATCGGCATCTCGCTGGTGCGCGGGCGCATCGGCTGGCCGTTCTGGCTGGCGGTGATCGTGCTGCCGCTGATTCGCTACGAGGGCCTGGCCATCTCGCTGCCGGCGCTCGCCTGGCTCGTGCTGTCGCCCGGTCAGCGCATGTCGGCCATCCTGGCGGGCGCCACCATCGCGGTGGCGGTCGGCGGCTTCTCGCTTTTTCTCTTCGGGCACGATGTCGGCTGGCTGCCGTCGTCGGTGCTGGCCAAGAACGGCCTTTCCTTCATGCTCGATCTGCGCAATTCGACGGCGATCCTGGACAATGTCGAGAATCAGTCGTTCTTCGTCGCGGTCGCGCTGTTCGCCACCCTGCTCTACGTCCTCGAGGGCAAGATCGCCGAATGCCTGCTGCTAGTCGTGGTGCCAACGCTGCTGCACCTGATGTTCGGTCGCTACGGCTGGTTCGGCCGCTACCACATCTATTTCGCGACCTAGATCCTGATCGTCTTCCTGGCGCCCTATGCGCGCTCGCACCTCTCCAGCCTGATGCCGCTCAATCTTGTGATCGTCGGCTGGTTCGCCTGGGCCTCGTTCGATCCCGCCATCGCCACGCTGACCACGGCATCAGGCTCGCGCAACATCGCCGACCAGCAGAAGCAGATGGCGACGATCGCGCGCGACTACCTCGACGAGCCGGTGGCGGTGAACGATCTCGGCTTCGTGTCGTTTTATTTGAAGCGCTACGTGCTCGACCTCGGTGGGCTTGCGTCCTTCGAGGCGCTGCGGCTGCGCGCCGATCCGGCGAGCGACGTCTGGATCAGGCGGCTGGTGGACCGCCAGCAGGTCGAGCACGCCATGGTCTACGACAGCTGGTCCGAGTTCCGGCCGGCCAACTGGATCCGCGTGGCGACGCTCTCCCTGCCCAAGCCCTGGGTGAGCGTCGGCGGCGATCAGGTCGCCTTCTATTCGACCAGTCCCCAAGCGGCGGCACGGTTGCGCAAGGCCCTGGCCGAATACCGCAAGAGTTCGATCCAGGCGGCCATGATGCTGGCTTTGACCGACCCCGGTTGAGGCTGCTAAGTCCGCGCGCCAAACAGGATCAGCGATGACAACGTCTCCCAACAGCTTCCGCACCGGCCCGGATGAACGCGGCCACTTCGGTATTTTCGGCGGCCGCTACGTCGCCGAGACGCTGATGCCGCTGATCCTCGAGCTGGAGCAGGCCTATAACGCGGCCAAGGCGGATCCGGCGTTCCAGAAGGAGCTCGACTCCCTGCTCGAGCACTATGCCGGCCGGCCGAGCCCGCTTTATTACGCCAAGCGCCTGACCGAGAAGCTGGGCGGCGCCAAGATCTACCTCAAGCGCGACGAGCTCAATCACACCGGCTCTCACAAGATCAACAACGTGCTGGGCCAGGTGCTGATGGCCCGGCGCATGGGCAAGACGCGCGTCATCGCCGAAACTGGCGCCGGCCAGCATGGCGTGGCGACGGCGACGGCCTGCGCGCTGTTCGACATTCCCTGCGTCGTCTTCATGGGTTCGGTCGATGTCGAGCGCCAGTCGCCCAACGTCTTTCGCATGAAGATGCTGGGCGCCGAGGTGCGGCCGGTGACGGCGGGCTCCTCGACGCT
>CAMDQJ010000062.1 GCA_945905835.1 Asaia bogorensis | reverse complement strand
CGTCTTCTCATAGATCATGATCGCGCCACTGGAGTGGCGCGCCCCAGCAGAGGTCAGAGCGCCCAAGCGGCATTGACGTCGACCATCAGGGTAATCTCCTCGCCCACAGCCATCGACCGCGTCGCGGGGCACTCGACGTTGAAGCGCATGCCGGCAGTCTCCACTACGAGCGAGCGGCGCGGGCCGAAAAGCAGCGCATACGCGCTCCAGTCGAACCCGGCACGGACGCCGATCCCACCCGTCGGCTGAGCGTAATTCGCCATCGTTGCCTGCCCCTGTGTGCCTTTTGGCGCTCTAAACTCCCGCCGGTTTCCGCGGCGGCCACATGCGCGCAAGATCGCCGGTGGGATTGGAGTAGGTTGCGAACTCGGTCTTGCTACGCGAGTCGTGGAAATGCGCGAGCGCCCAGACCACGGTCGGGAAGGCGAGCTGCTCCCAGGGAATGTCCTGCCAGTCGAGCAGCGCCACTTCCTCGCTCTCGATGCCGGCGGCGATGTCGGGGTTGACCAGCTTGGCCTTGTACATGATCTGCACCTGGCCGATGCGCGCCACGCTGTACATGGCGAGCAGGCGTTCGATCTCGATGGTGGCGCAGGCTTCTTCTTGAGCTTCGCGCATGGCGGCCTGCTCGGTCGTCTCGCCCAGCTCCATGTAGCCGGCGGGCAGCGTCCAGAAACCCTTGCGCGGTTCGATGGCGCGCTTGGCTAAAAGGATCTTGTCTTCCCAGGTGCAGATGGCGCCGGCGACGATCTTGGGATTTTGATAGTGGATGAACTCACAGCGCGCACAGATCAGCCGCTCGCGATTGTCGCCCTCGGGCACACGCTTCTCGAAATGATCCGGCGGATCCCATGGGAGGCGCGGGCGATCTGGTGGCGGGGCTGGAGGAATTGTGGGGGCGCTCATGCCCCCGAGGCTAGGCCGCCCGGATCAGCGCCGCAACGCCGGGCAGGGTCTTGCCTTCCATCCATTCGAGGAAGGCGCCACCGGCAGTCGAAACGTAGGTGAATTTTTCCTCGACGCCGGCAGCTGCAAGGGCGGCCACGGTGTCGCCGCCACCGGCGACCGACAGGAGTTTGCCGTCGCCGGTGAGCCGCGCCACGGTCCGCGCAAGCGCCACCGTGCCGGTGTCGAACGGCGGGATCTCGAAGGCGCCGAGCGGGCCGTTCCACACCAGCGTGGCGCAATCGAGCAGTTCGTCCTGGTAGAGCTCGATCGATTTCGGCCCGACATCGAGGATCATCTGGTCGTCCGGGCAGGCCGTGGCCTCGACGACCTTGTGCACGGTATTGGCCTTGAACTCGGCGGCGACCACGACGTCGACCGGCAGTAGTACCTTGCATTTGGCCTTGGCGGCCTTTTCGAGAATCTCGCGCGCCATCGGCGCCAGATCCTTCTCGCACAGCGACGTGCCGACCGGCGCGCCTTGCGCGAACAGGAAGGTATTGGCCATGCCGCCGCCGATGATCAGCCTGTCGACCTTGCCGACGAGGTGGCCCAGCAGCTCGAGCTTGGTCGAGACCTTGGCGCCGCCGGCCACGGCCGCCACGGGCCGCTTGGGATTGCTCAGCGCCTTGTCGAGCGCCTGGAGTTCAGCCTGCATCAGGCGGCCGGCCATCGCCGGCAGGCGGTTGGCGATGCCCTCGGTCGAGGCATGGGCGCGGTGCGCCGTCGAGAAGGCGTCGTTGACGTAGATGTCGCCCAGCACCGAAAGCTTCTCGATGAAGGCCGCGTCGTTCTTCTCCTCTTCCTTGTGGAAGCGGAGATTTTCCAGCAGCAGCACGTCGCCCGCTTTCATGGCGCGCACGGCGTCTTCGGCCACGGGACCAATGCAGTCCTCGGCGAAACCCACCGGTTTCTTGAGTGCCGCCGACAGCGGCTCGACCAGCGGCCTGAGCGACATCTCGGGCACGCGCTTGCCGTCGGGCCGGCCGAAATGGCTGAGCACGATCACCCGGGCGCCCTTGTTGGCGAGCTCGAAGATGGTCGGTGCGGCGCGCTCGATGCGGGTGGAGTCGGTGACCTTGCCGTTCTTCATCGGCACGTTGAGGTCGACGCGCACCAGCACGCGCTTGCCGGAAACGTCGGCTCCGTCGATCGTCTTGAAAGTGACTTGAGGCATGCGCTCTCTCTAGCGGCGTTTCCTTACGGCGAGCTTAAGCGGCTCCCTAGCGTTTCCGGATGACGAATACCAGCACCTCGCCGTCGCGCGTCGACGAAACGAGTTCGTGTCCGGTCTGGCGGCAGTATGCCGGAAAATCCTGTTCGGCGGCGGGATCGGTGGCGCGCACCGTGAGCCGGCCGCCGACCGCGAGTTCGCGCAGCTTGCGGTTGGCGCGCAGCACCGGCAGCGGACAGAGCAGTCCGGTGGCGTCGTACTCTAGGCTGGTGGCTTCGCTCACGGCGCTTTAGTCGCGCCGCCGGTAGTACTTCATCGCCTCGGGCACCCAGGCGCGGATGTTGTTGATGCGCGTAGTGTCGGCGGGATGGGTGCCCAGCCACTCGGGTTGCCGGGGCTTGGCGGCGTTGGCCGCGCGCATGCGTTCCCACAGCGCCACGCCCTCGTGCGGGTCGTAGCCCGCCATGGCCATCAGCACGAGGCCGATGCGGTCGGCCTCGGATTCCTGCGCTCGCGACATCGGCAGCATGAAACCATAGGTGGCGCCGGCGCCGAGCGCGCCCACGACCATCGGCATATAGGAGCGATTGCGCCCGCTCGCCGTGGCGGCAAGGGCGACGCCCGCGGCGGCGACGCCGATCGAGGTCACCATCTGGTCGCTCATGCGTTCGGCGCCGTGGCGCGCCAGTGCATGCGCCACCTCGTGGCCCATGACGACGGCAAGGCCCGCTTCGCTTTGCGCCACCGGCAGCAGGCCGGTGTAGACCGCGACCTTGCCGCCGGGCAGGCAGAAGGCGTTGACCACGTTCTTGTCGATGGTGCGGAATTCCCACTGGAAGCGCGGCGGGCGCCACATGCCCTCCGGCGGATTCTCGGCCGCCGTGGCGATGCGCCGGCCGACGCGCTCGACCATCGCGTTGACGGTCTGGTCGTGCGATTGGCGTTCGCTGGAGACGACCTGCTGGTAGGCCTGCAGGCCGAGCTGGCGCTCCTCGCTTTCGCTTACGAGCATTATCTGCGAGCGGCCGGTGACGGGTGCTGCCTCGCAGGCGGCGAGCAGGCCGAGCAACACGGTGAGGATCATCGATCGCGGCAGCATCGGGGTATTCTAGACCGAAAAGAAGCCTGGTCCGCCACGGCGTTTCAACTCTTCGCCGGCGTCGCTGCCCAGTGCGACGGCGTCGTGGGTGGGGCCGCGGCGCTCGGTTTCGATTAGTTCCGAGCCGTCCGGCTTGGCGATCTGGGCTCGCAGGTGCAGCGAGCCGTCGGCGGCAAGCATCGCGTGTCCGGCGATCGGCGTGCGGCAGGAGCCGTCGAGCACCGCCAGCATGGCGTGCTCGGCGCTGACGCAGGTCGCGGTCGGGGCATGGCCGATGGCCGCCAGCCAGGCGCGTACCGGCGCGTCGTCGAGGCGGCATTCGATGCAGACCGCGCCCTGGCCGACGGCGGGCAGCATCTCGGCTTCGGGGATCGGCGCGCCGACATGGCCGAGGCCGAGACGTTTCAGGCCGGCCAGGGCGAGGATGGTGGCCTCGACCTCGCCGGCGTCACGTTTGCGCAGGCGGGTGTCGACGTTGCCGCGCAGGTTCACGATCCTGAGGTCGGGGCGCAGGTGCAGCAGTTGCGCGCGCCGTCGCAGCGCTGCCGTGCCAACGATGGCGCCCTGCCTGAGGTCGGCGATACGCCGGACGTCGCCCGCGATCAGCACGTCGCGTGCATTTTCGCGCGGCAGGAAGGCGGCGATGGCGAGGCCGGCCGGCTGAGCGGTCGGCATGTCCTTCATCGAATGGACGGCGGCATCGATTCGTTTGGCAAGCAGCGCCTCCTCGATCTCCTTGACGAACAGGCCCTTGCCGCCGGCCTCGGACAATGGCCGGTCCTGGATGGCATCGCCGGTGGTCTTGATGGCCACGATCTCGATGGCGTCAGGTGCATGAAGGGCGGGAATCGCCGATGCAAGTGCATCGCGCACCAGGCCTGCCTGCACCAAGGCAAGCTTGCTGCCGCGCGTTCCGATCCGCAGGAGGGGGGAGGCCATGGCGCTGCTCTAGCGTAGGCCGGGTCGCAACGCTAGAAGACACGCATGCGCGTGCTCGGGATCGAAACAAGCTGCGACGAAACAGCCGTCGCCATCGTCGAGGCGCCGGACGCCGGTTTCTCGCCCCGCGGTACCCTTTTGTCCCATGTCATCTACAGCCAGCTCGGCGAGCATCGCCGCTTCGGCGGCGTCGTGCCCGAGATCGCCGCCCGCGCCCATCTCGAACGCATCGACGGGCTGGTGAACGACGCCCTGAGCGAAGCGGGCGTCGGCCTGGCCGAGCTCGACGGTATCGCGGCGACCGGCGGGCCCGGCCTGATCGGTGGCGTGATGGTCGGCATGATGACCGCCAAGGCGCTGGCCTTCGCCCATGGCAAGCCGCTGCTGGCGATCAACCATCTCGAAGGCCATGCGCTGTCGGTGCGGCTCACCGAGGACGTGTCCTTTCCCTACCTGTTGCTGCTGGTCTCGGGTGGCCATTGCCAGTTGCTCGTCGTGCGTGGCCCGGGTGATTACACGCGGCTCGGCACGACCACCGACGACGCGGTCGGCGAGTGCTTCGACAAGACCGCCAAGCTTTTGGGGCTGGGCTTTCCCGGCGGCCCTGCCGTCGAGCGCGCGGCGGCCGGCGGCAACCCGCAGCGCTACAACCTGCCGCGGCCGATGTGGCGCAAGCCCGGCTGCGACTTCTCCTTCTCCGGCCTCAAGACCGCCGTGCGACAAACCATCGAAAAGCTGCCGACGGGAGATGCCCGGGCGGTAACCGACCTTTGCGCCTCGTTCCAGCGCACCGTTGGTGACGTACTGGTCGACCGCTGCGGCAACGCGCTCGCGGCCGCGCCGATGGACACACTGGTGGTCGCGGGCGGCGTCGCGGCCAACCTATATTTGCGCGGCCGTCTGGAAGAGGTCGCCGCCCGCTACGGTGCCCGGCTGGTCGCGCCACCGGTAAAGCTTTGCACCGACAATGGCGCCATGATCGCCTGGGCCGGCATCGAACGGCTGCGGCTGGGCCAGGTCGACGGGCTCGACTTCGCGCCGCGGCCGCGCTGGCCGCTCGATCCCATTGCGGCACATCGGGTATAACGGACGGGCATGAGCGAGCCGCAATTCCAGATCGTGCCGATGTTCGCCACGCCGTGCGCGATGGTCGAGCTGCCCGATGCGACGAACCTCAATACCGAGCTGCGCAGGGCCATCGCCGAACGGCAAAAGACCCATCCCGGCACGCAGCATTCCAATCTCGGCGGCTGGCAGTCGGATTGGGACATGGACCGCTGGGGAGGCGCTGCTGCTATCAAGCTTCTGGCCTTCGCCCGCAACGTCGCCAACCGGGTGACGGCCGACCGCCAGGGCAAGCCCGTCACGATCGCCTGGCGCGCCAACATGTGGACCAACGTCAACCGCGCCGGCCACGCCAACGAATTTCATTCCCATCCCGGCAGCTACTGGTCCGGCGTCTACTATGTCGACGATGGCGGTATCGCGGCCGACCCCAGGCTGGGCGGCGAGCTCGAGTTCATGGACCCGCGCGGCCCGGGCCCGGCGATGTACGCGCCGCACCTCGCCTTCGCCATGCCCGGCGGCCTCTCGGTCGGCGCCAACGAAACGGTGCCGCCGCGCAGCGGCCTGCTGGTGCTGTTCCCGGCGTGGCTGCTGCATCAGGTGAGGCCCTATCGCGGCACCGCGGAGCGCGTTTCTATCGCCTTCAATCTGAGCCTGTGACGCCCAGATCATGAGTGGGGTTCAGCATATCGGCGTGATCGGCGGCGGCGCCTGGGGCACCGCACTCGCCTGTCTCGCCCGCCGCGCCGGCTGCGGCGTCACGCTGTGGTCGCGCGACCCCGCCATCGCGCAGGGCATCGCCAGGGACCGCGCCAATCCGGTCTATCTGCCGGGCCACACGCTCGAAGCCGGCATCGAGGCGGCGCCCGATCTCAAGACGCTGGCCGGCTGCGACGTCCTGCTGCTCGCGGCACCGGCACAGGCGGTGCGTGCATTGACGCGCGAGCTGGCCGGCCGCAGCCCGGTCGTGATCTGCGCCAAGGGCATCGAGGCTACTACTGGCCTGCTGATGCCGGAGGTGCTGGGCCAGTCGGCGCCAGGCCGCCGCTTCGCCGTACTCTCCGGGCCGAGCTTTGCCGAGGAGGCGATCCTCGGCCTGCCGACCGCGGTCAGCATCGCCACGCCCGACCCGGCGCTCGGCCGCTCGCTCGCCGAATCGCTCGGCGCCGGCGCCTTCCGGCCCTACTGGACCAGCGACGTTTTGGGCGTGGCGCTGGGCGGTGCCGTCAAGAACGTGCTGGCCATCGCCGCCGGCATCGTCGAGGGCCGCGGGCTTGGCCACAACGCCACGGCGGCGCTGATGACCCGCGGCTTCGCCGAGATGGCCCGCCTCGGCCAGGCGATGGGCGCCCGGCTGGAGACGCTCACGGGATTGAGCGGTCTGGGCGACCTGGTCCTGACCTGCCAGGGACCGTTGTCGCGCAACCGGGCCCTGGGGCTGGCGCTTGGTAAGGGCCAGACATTGGCCCAGCACATGGCGGGCCGCCGCCAGGTGATCGAAGGCGAGGCGACCGCGCCCGCCGTGCTGGCGCGCGCGGCGCGCCACAACATCGAGATGCCGCTTTGCGCCGCCGTCGATGCTATCCTGCACAAGGGCGCGGACCTCGACGATGCCATCCGCGCGCTGCTGGCGCGTCCCCTGCGCCGCGAGGGAGAATGAAATGGCCTACTGGCTGCTGAAGTCCGAACCCAGCGCCTATTCGTACGCGCAGCTCGTCAAGGACAAGCGCACGCGCTGGGACGGTATCCGCAATTTCCAGGCCGCTAACAATCTCAAGGCCATGAAGAAGGGCGACCGCTGTTTTTTCTATCATTCGAACGAAGGTCTCGAGATCGTCGGCATCGTCGAAGTGGTGAAGGAAGCCCATCCCGACCCCAAGGACGCAACGGGGCGTTTCGTGATGATCGAGATCGCCGCCGTGAAGCCGCTCAAGAAGCAGGTGACCCTGGCCACCCTCAAGGCCGACCCGAAATTCAAGGATCTCATGCTGGTGACCCATTCGCGCCTCTCGGTGTCGCCGGTTAGCGAGCCGCACTGGAACCTGATCCTCAAGATGGGTGAGACGACGTGAACGTCACTCCCGCATCCGCTTTGGCCGCATCCGCTGCGGCGGTAAAACCGGCCAGCCCGAACCTGATCGCCTCGGGACGAGTGAAGCTGATCATTTGGGAAAAGGGCCGAG
This sequence comes from Asaia bogorensis, assembly GCA_945905835.1. GTDB lineage: Bacteria > Pseudomonadota > Alphaproteobacteria > Reyranellales > Reyranellaceae > Reyranella. The sequence continues at coordinate 16,419 of CAMDQJ010000062.1, read as the reverse complement.
ATTTCTTCAATGCCGAGCGGCGCAAGGCCTACGACGCGATGGTGGCCGAGTTCACCAAGGCGGGCTACCTGCACTTCTCGTTTCCGTGGCAGGACTGGGCCGGCATCCTGACGCCCGACCTGCCCGACACCGGCACCTACAACGTCTACAGCTACTACAAGACCGAGGCGCGGCTGCCGCACTACCAGCTGCGCTTTGCCACGATGCCGGCCTACAACCCGTCCATGCACACAAAACGGGACGAGGCGCGCGACAAGCTTTTGACCCGTCAGGCCGCCCGCGCATCGGACGGCGCGCGCTGGGCCGATCCGGCACGCATAGGCGAGGGTGCGGAGGCGCGCGCCGCGATCGCCGCGCCCTACATCAAGCCGGGCGAAATGGTGCTCGATCTCGGCTGCGGCACCATGGCATTGCGCAAGCTCGTGCCGGCCGACGTGAAGTACATTCCAGCCGACCTCGTGATGCGCTCGGCCGACTGCTACCTCACCGACCTCAACCAGCATTTCTACTATGTCGACGAGCTGTTTCCCGCCGCGCCGACCTATGAAGGCCGCTACGACTGGGTGACGCTGCTCGAGGTCACCGAATTCCTCCACGACCTGCCGCGCGTCTTCGAGCGCGTGCGCAAGAGTTCGCGCGGATTGATCGTGTCGTACCGCGTCATGGCGCCCGACATCGACGACGCCGGCAAGGACCGCCGCCGCGCCGCCGGCTACCTCAACGACATCACCGCCGAGCGCTTCGAGGAATACCTCACCAGGGCGGGCTGGACGATCAAGGAACGCAAGCAGGGTGCCGACACGCACTGGTGGATCTGTGGGTGAACGATAATCTTCGCGGCATCCTCGCGATGTCGGCGTCGGTCGTGGTCTTCATCTTCAACGACGCTCTAATCAAGCTGGCGGCCGAGACGGTGCCGCCCCTCCAGGCGATCGGCCTACGCGGCCTGTTCGCCGTGCTGTGGTGCGGAGTTGCCCTTCTGGTGAGTGGTGCGTGGCGGCAAATCGACGGCGTCGCCGAGCCGCGCGTGCTGGTACGCAGCGTCCTCGAGGCGGGGGCAGCCATCGCCTTTCTGCTGGCGCTGTTCCACATTCCTTTCGCCATCGCGACGGCGGTCAACCTGTCGACGCCGATCTTTCTCACGTTTCTGGGCGTGATTGTTCTGCGTGAGGACGTGCGGTGGCGGCGCTGGAGTGCCGTTATCGCGGGCTTCGTCGGTGTGCTGATGGTGGTGCAGCCGCAGCCCCATCAGCTCAACATCTGGACCTGGCTGGTGCTGCTCGCCTCGCTGATCGGCGCCATCCGCGATCTGCTGGCGCGTTATGTACCGGCGAAAGTGCCGACGCTGGTCATGTCCTTCGCCTCGGCGCTTGGGGTGGCGCTCGTCGGCCTGCCGTGGTCGCTGATCGAGGGCTGGCAGCCGATGACCTTGCGTGAGGTCAGCTTGCTTGCCGCTTCATCCCTGCTGCTGGCCGCCGGCTATCAATTCGTCGTCATAGCCTACAGATCGCGCGCCGAATTCTCGGTGGTGAGCTCGTTCCGCTATGCCTCGGTGCTGTGGGCGCTCGCCATCGGTTACGTCGTGTGGGGCGACGTGCCCAATGCCCTGGCGCTCGCTGGCATCGCGGTGATCGTGGGCTCCGGTCTCTACATCCTTCACCGCGAGAGCGCCCGCCGCCTGGTCGGCTAGGTCGCCGCGCGCGGCGGCACATCCAACCGCACGATGATGCCTTCGAGCTTGGGCGAGGCGGCGGGATAGAGCTTCATCACCAGCGGATCGTGGCCGGGGATGATATGATTGGGCGAGGCGGCCAGCCGTTCGCAGGTCCGGTAGCCGTCGATCATGTCGCCGAGATTGAACGCGGTGACGAAGTGGCGGTTGGTCTGCATGTGCTCGAAGTAGTGCGCGGCGTCGGAGGCCAGCACGACCCAGCCGCGTTTGGTCATGACGCGCACGATCTGTAGGCCGGGCGTGTGGCCGCCGACATAATGCAGGCTGATGCCGGGCGCCAGTTCGAAATCGCCCTGATGCTGCTCGACGCGGCCCTTGAAGTTGAGCTTGACCATGCCGACCACGTCCTCGACCTCGAAGCTGTGGCCGAATTTCGGGTAGCGCATATAGGGCCCGGTGACGAAACCCATCTCGCGCATCTGCAGATGGAAGTGCGCCTTGGCGAATTTATGGAAGTTGCCGACATGGTCGTAGTGCAGGTGCGTCAGCACCACGTCGTCGACCGAGTCGGGTGAGATGCCGAGCTCGGACAGCGTCTCGATAGGGCAGCGAAGGTGCTGGCGCTTGCGCTTGGCCGCGACCTCGGCGGTGAAGCCGGTATCGACCACTACGGTGCGGCCCTCGCCCCGGATCACCCAGGTGAAGTAGTCCATCGGCATCGGTGCATCGTGCGGATCGCCGCCGATGAAGTGATCGGCGCGCTTGGCGTCGCGCCAGGCGTAGCGGATGGCGTAGATCTCGTACTCAGCCATTGCCCTTTACCACCGCCTGAAGCTTCTCGGCATCGACGGCGATCTTCACACCGGCACGTTCCTGCTGGAGGATCATGGCGGAGCGCGAATCGCGCTCCTGCCAGCCGCGGTTCATCGCCTCGGTCATCTCCTCGAGCGTGAGGTTGCAGGCGCGCATCGGCACGCTCACTTCCTTGCCGAGGGCGACGGCGAGTGAGACGTCCTTGTGGGCGTGGCGCAGCATGAAGGCCGGTGGGTCGTAGGTGCCGGGCAGGAACTGGTCGATCAGGCCGTCGAAGGTGCGGCGGCGGCCGAGCGCGCCCTGGCGGACGGCTTCGAACAGCGCCAGCGGCTCGACGCCCGCCTTGACGCCCATGGTGAAGACCTCGGCCAGCGCCAGGTTCATGGCGTAGCCCGCGCAATTGTGGACGAGCTTGGCGACGGTCGCCTGGCCGATCGCCCCGACATAGCGCGCCTGGTCGCCCATGGCGCCCAGCACGTCCTTATACTTTTCGAAGATCTCCTTCTCGCCGCCGACCCAGATCGCGAGCTTGCCGGTCTTGGCGCCGCGCGGACCGCCGCTTACCGGCGCGTCGAGCATGTGCGCGCCCTTCTCGGCGAAGGCCGCCGCGATCTTGCGCACGGTGGCACGCGAGTTGGTCGAGAGGTCGAAGTAGGCCGCCCCGCGCTTCATGCCGGACAGGATGCCGTTTGGTCCGAGCGCCACCGCCTCGACTTCCGGCGGACCGGGCAGCGAGGTAAAGACCACGTCCGACTGGCGCGCGACCTCGGCCGGCGTATCGGCCCAGATGGCACCGGCTTCGATATGACTGTCGGCGGTGGCACGCCGCGCGTCGTGAACGATGACCTTGTGTTGGGCCTTCTGCAGGTTGGCGGCGAGGCTCGCCCCCATGATGCCAAGGCCGATGAACCCGACTCGCATTGTTCGTCCCCCTAATTTCTCGTTCGATTTATTTTAAGAGGCCGCGAAGGCCTCGTAGTCGCGCGCCACCTCGTCGACGGCGAGCTCGTAGATGCGCTTGCCCTGTTCGGGCGTGGCGAGGTTCGGGTCCGAGCCGATGCGGCCGTCCGGGAAGGCGCGGCGGTAATCCTCGGCATCGGCGAAGCTGCCGTTGGGCGCGATCTTGGGCTCCATCGGCATTTGCTTCTGCGTCTCGGGGTATTTGTACCAGGTGAGCGCCACTTCCGACGGCGTGGCGTGGCTGCCTTCGCTGCCGCCGTAGAGCTCCTGGCGCAGCTTGGTGACGCCCGAGCCCTCCCACCAGTTGCGCAGCTTGCACTTGATGGACGGCTGGTTGGTCATCTTCTCGAGCGAACGGTCAGCATAGATCTCGGAGAACGCCGCCGTCACCGTGGCGATGTTGCCGCCGTGGCCGTTGACGAAGAAGAAGCGGGTGAAGCCGTGCCTCACCAGCGAACTGACGTTGTCCTGGATGACGGCGATCAGGGTGGAGGGACGGAGCGTCATCGAGCCGGCGAAGGCCATGTGGTGCTGCGCCATGCCGACCGAAATGGTCGGCGCCACCAGCACGCCCGCCTTCTCTCCGGCGCCGCGGCCGATCATCTCGGCGGTGAGCGCGTCGGTGCCTATAAGGCCAGTCGGGCCGTGCTGCTCGGTCGAGCCGATAGGGATGATAATGCCGGTCTTGGTCTTGAGGTAGTCGTCGACGAATTGCCACGTCTTGAGCTGAAGCTGCACGGCTGAACTCCTTAGAGGGAAACGGCGGCCGGATCGGTCACCGGCGCCTGGCAGGTCATGTCGCGGCAAACATAGAGCGCGGGTTTGCCGCCGACGAGTCCCTTGCCGGCGGCGGGATGGTCTTTTGGCAGCGTCGCGGCGGGCGCGAGCCGCCTGACGATCTTGTTGGGCAGGCTCTTGCCGTAAACCGCGCGGCGTAGCGCCTCGGTGGCGGGTTGGTTGGGGTCGCCCACGATCACCAGTTCGGTGGCGTGCTGTAGCAGCTCGTAGCCGTTCATCAGGGTCATCAGCGGGAAGAAATTCTTGTTCAGCTCGCCGGCAAAGGCCGCGACCTGCCGGTCGGCCTTGTCGCGCCACGCGGCGTCGCCGGTCGCCACCCAGAGACGGGCGAAGACGCCGGCGAGTGTGCCGTTGCCGGAGGGCGAGGCGTTGTCGTGGCAATGCTTGTTGCGCACGATCAGGTCGGTGGCGTCGTCGGCGGTGATGAAGTAGCCGCCCCCTTTGGAATCGTGGGCGGAATCGCTGAAGTGTTTGTCGAGCACGGCGACCAGGGCCTTGGCTTCATCGATGTAGGCCGCCTCGCCGGTCGCCTCGAATAAGGCGAGGCCGGCGCGCGCGATGTTGGCGTAGTCGTCGAGCGTGCCGCGGTGCAGGCGCTTGTTCTTGCGGTGGGAATGGAAGAGCCGTCCGTTGTCGTCGCGCATCTTGTCCATGATGAAGCGCCAAGCGCGCACCGCGGCCGCCAGCCAGTCGTCGCGCTGGAACACGGCGCTAGCATTGGCGAGTGCTGCAATCATCAGACCGTTCCAGTCGGCTAAAACCTTGTCGTCCCAGCCGGGCCACATGCGCTTGTCGCGCACGGCCTTCAGCTTGGCGCGCATGCCGGCAAGGCGTTGCTCCTCGGCATCGGTTAGCAGCGCTGGCTTGCGGTTGCGATGCAGGATGGTGTGGTGTTCCCAGTTGCCGCCGGCCACGACGTCGTAGACCGACTTGAAGAACGGCGAGTCGCCCGGCCCAAGGATGGCGTCGATCTCTGCTTCGTCCCAGACATAGAACTTGCCTTCGACGCCCTCGCTGTCGGCGTCGTAGGTGGCGGCGAAGGCGCCGCTCTCGGCCACCATCTCGCGTAGCGTCCAGTCGCAGGTCTCGGCGATGCGCGTGGCATAAAGCCGGCTTTTGGTTTCCTGCCAAACCAAGGTCAAAAGGTCGATCAGCTGGGCATTGTCGTAGAGCATCTTCTCGAAATGCGGGATCAGCCATTCGGTGTCGGTGGCATAGCGCGCGAAGCCGCCGCCGAGATGGTCGTAGATGCCGCCCTGGCACATGCGGTCGAGCGTGACGGTGACGGCGTCGAATAGGCGCGCGTCCTTGCGGTCGCCGCGCAGCCAGCCACGCCACAGGTTCTCGAATAGATAGGGCGAGGGGAATTTCGGCGCCTGGCGGAAGCCACCCCACACCGGATCGCATTCCTGGGCCAGCCGCGCGGCGATCTGGTCGAGCAGCTCCATCGGAATCGGCGGGCCATCGCCTTTGAGCTCGATCGCCTTGCTGGACGCACCCTCGCGCAACGCCTTCAGCAGGCCGGCGCGGTTCTGCTCGATGACCTCGGGCTTTTCGCGCCACGTCTTGGAGATGCTTTTGAGCACGTCGACGAAGCTCGGCCGGCCGTAGCGCGCCGGGTAGGGGAAGTAGGTGCCGCCGAAGAAGGGCTCGCCCGCCGGCGTGCAGAACATGGTGAGCGGCCAGCCGCCGTGCTCGCCCTGCAGGTGCAGCGCCTGCATGTAGATGGCATCGACATCGGGCCGCTCCTCGCGGTCGACCTTGATGTTGACGAACAGCTCGTTCATCACCGCGGCGACTTCGGGCAATTCGAAGCTCTCGTGCGCCATGACGTGGCACCAGTGGCAAGCGGCGTAGCCGACGGAGAGCAGGATCGGCCGGTTGGTGCGCTTGGCTTCGGCGATAGCCTCGTCACCCCAGGCCCACCAATGCACGGGGTTGTCGGCGTGCTGCAGGAGATAGGGGCTGGTTTCGGCGCCGAGACGATTCATGCCGTACCCTCGCCGAGATTGCCCTCGCTGTTGATCAGCAGGACGCGCGACTTCTTGCCGAGGCCGAGCGCCTTGAACGCCGCCTCATCGGTGCAGACGCGGCTAAAACCTGCAAGACCGGCGCAGCCTGACGGGCCCGAGGCGATGGCGGGATCGCCGTCCAGCGGGTGGGCGAGCAATCGGCGAGTTGGCGTCACCGTGTCCTCGCCGATGGTCATGAACCAGTCCGTCGCCAGCCCCAGGATCGGCCAGGTCACCGGCGAAATCTCGCGGCAGGCGAGGCCGCCCATCACCGTGTCGGCATTGCCGCTGGCGGAGGCCGGCCGGCCCGCCTTGTTGCTCTGGAACCAGCAGTCGGCGCTTTCCGGCTCGACCATTATGAAGGTCGGCCGTGGCTCGTAGCGTGCCCATAGATAGCCGAAGACCGCCGCCGCGAGTCCGCCGACGCCCGCCTGCACGAAGACATGCGTCGGCCCCGGCCGCCACTGGCGGATGATCTCCTCGACCAGCACGGCATAGCCGCGCATGACGCTGCGCGGGATGTCGTCGTAGCCCTCCCACGAGGTGTCGGAGATGATGGTCCAGCGGTTGGCCGCCGCCTGCTTCTTGCATTCGGCGACGGCGGTGTCGTAGTCGCCGTCGACGCGGATCACCTCGGCGCCGCGGGCGCGGATCGCCGCCTCCTTCTCGGCCGAGGTGAACTTCGGCAGGAAGATCACGCAGCGGTTCTTGAACAGCTTGGCGCCGGCCGCCACGGCACGACCGTGATTGCCCGAGCTCGCGGTGGTGAAGACATAGTCGCCTGTCACCTCGCGGTGCTCGCCCTTCATCAGCGATTCGAAGGTCGGGCTGAAATGGTAGGCGCTGCCGACGGCGCTCGTGAGCTCGCTCCACACGCCCAGAATGCCGCCCAGCGCCTTGAAGGCGCCGAAGCCGAAGCGCTGGCTCTCGTCCTTGATGTGGACCTCGCCGACGCCCAGCCGCGCGGCCAGCGCTGGCAGGGCATAAAGCGGCGTCGTCTTGTGCGCAGGGCATTGCTTCAGCTCGTCGGTGAGCTCGGGGATGCCGTTGGGATTGACGACGAATTGCTGGTCGCGGCCGAAGGCGAGACCTTTTTTGGCGCGGGGATTGGCAGCCAGCCAGGAAGGAGCCATGGCGCGTCATAGCATGACCCGGCCGCCGATTTCGCCTAAGCTGGTACGAACGGAAAGCCGCATGAAAGTACCGTCATGAAAGTAAATGTCGAAGTGACCTGCACGCCGGAAGAGGCCCGCGCCTTCTTCGGCCTGCCCGACATCAAGCCGATGCAGGACCGCATCATGGGCGAGATCGAGGAGCGGCTGAAATCAAGCCTCAACTCGATGAACCCGGAAACGGTGTTCAAGACCTGGCTGCCGGCCTCGATGCAGGGTGTCGAGCAGATGCAACAGATGCAGCAGGCCTTCTGGTCGCAGCTTGCCAACATCGCCACCGGCAAGAAGGGTTGAGTTGATGAGCAATCGTGAGAAGCCGGACGATCCCAAGCCGTACTACGAGGCCCATGTCTTCTGCTGCACCAACCGCCGGCCGGCCGGCCATCCGCGCGGCTGCTGCGCGGAGAAGGGCGGCGAGGCGCTGCGCGACCACATGAAGAGCCGCGCCAAGGAGCTCGGGCTGAAGAACGTGCGTATCAACAATGCCCTCTGCCTCGACCGCTGCGAGCTTGGACCGACGTTGGTGATCTATCCCGAAGGCGTCTGGTACACAGTGCCGACCAAAGCCGACATCGATGAGGTGCTGGAAACGCACCTGGTGAAGGGCGGACGCGTCGAGCGGCTGATGCTGCAGACGGCCGACAAGCTGCCGGCGGATCGCAAGAAGGCCTAGTCTTCCAAGAGCTCCGATAGCCGCTTGATCACCCGCGTCGGCCGCGTGGCGTGCGCGGGGATCTCGATGTCGAACGGATTGTACCAGATGCCGCACATGCCGAGCTGCTGCGGCGCCACGACTTCCCATTCGTAATTGTCACCTACCATCCAGGTCTCGCCCGGCGCGACGCCGAGCCGCTCCAGCGCATGGCGGTAGACCGCGAGTTCGGGCTTGCCCTGGCCGAACTCGCCTTCGATCTGGATATGGTCGAAGCGATGCTCGAGATCGAAGCGCGCGATCTTTGCACGCTGCGTTTCGCCCGCGCCGTTGGTGATCAGCGCCAGCTTCACGCCTGATGCGCGCAGCGCATCGACCGTTGCCAGCGCGTCGGGATAGAGCCGGTATTCGCGGTGCCGCAGTTCGGTGAAGGCGTCGGCGATGCGGTGGGCGAGGTCTTCGTCGACGCGGCCGAGTCGCGTCAGGGCGCGGCTGACCGACAGCCGGCGTGCGCCGGGAATATCGAGCCGCCAAATCGCTGCGGCCGCCTGATCGCTCCAAAAGGCACGCGCTTCGTCCATCGCGGCGGCGCGCACGCGCTCGATCGAGGCGTCGTCATGGGCATCGAGCTCGACTGCGAACACCTTGAGCAGCCGCGTCCACGCCTCTTCCGGCTGGGCGTAGGCCCGGATCAGCGTGTCGTCGAGATCGAACAGAAGGGCGCGCGGAAGAGCCGGCATTGCTCAGTTCGTGGAGCGCGCAAAGGTCGCCGGTGCGGGGCCGATCACGGTGCCCTTGTCACCCTGCAGCTCGATCACCGCCAGCGCGCGTTCGACGCGTCCGTCGGCGAAAAAGCGGAAGGCGCCGTCGACGCCGGCCCAGCCGTTGACGTTGGTGATCGCCTCGGCGGAGAAGTCGCCGCCCGGCCTCAGCCGCGCCAGATGGCCGGCGAGAGCCACCGCGTCATAGGCGAGTGTCGCCAGGCGCTGCGGCGGGCGGCCGTAGGTGGCGAGGTAGCGGCGCTCGAAATCGGCGCGCTGCGCTGGATTGGGTGCGGCGTACCAGGCGCCGCGCAGCATGGTCTCCTGGCCGATGCCGCCCACGTCCCACACGCCGGTGCCGATGAACTGCACGGCGCGGCTGTCGAGGCCGGCGGCGGCGAGCGAGGCCAGCGCCGCAGAGAGGCGCGGCGGCGCCACCGGCACCAGGATGGCGAGCTTGCCCTCGCCCTTGATCTCGTTGGCGAGGCGGCGGGCTGCGGCGGTGAGGTCGAGGCTTTCGGCATCGTAGAGCTCGATCGCCACAACCGTGCCGCCGCGCACGGCGACGTGGCTGTCGAGCGTGCGCGACATCTGCTCGCCATAAGGCGTGTGCGGCGCGAAGGCGGCGAAACGCTTGATGCCCTGGGCGATGGCGTGATCGACGACGCGGCGGACCTGCGGCGGGGCGGCAATGCCCATGACCCAGACGCCGGGCTGGGCGGCGGTCTCGTCGTTGGAGAAGGAGATGACGTTGAGGGCGCCGCCCTGTCCCGCACTTTGCCGCACTTCGCTGCCCAAAGCCGTCGTCGAGGTGCCGAACAGCGGCCCCAGCACGAGGGCGGCACCTTCGCTCTTGGCCTTGCGGTAGGCCTGCACTGCCATTTCGGCGCTGTCGCCGCTGTCGTAGGCGGCGAGCGCGATATCCTTGGCGCCGTTGTCGAACAGCGCCATTTCGGCGGCCTGCTGCAGGGACTGGCCGAGCGGCGCGGCGCGGCCGGACAACGGCAGCAGCAGTGCAATGCGTGTCTTGCCCGAGGCGGTGGTCTTGGGCGCAGTCTTGGCCACGGTAACCGACGGCGTGGGCGTGCTAGTCTGCGGCGACGGGGAGTCGCCACAGGCGCCCAGCAGCAGGGCGGTGGCGGCCAAAGTCAGAGCGGCAACAGTCAGAAATGAACGACGCATCGGCGCGAAACTCCGGCGAACGGATCAAAATAGAGGCAGAGGAAACGGCAATGGCGGGAGCAGGGGTCGAAGACCCCCAAGCTAACGACGGGCGGGCTCCGCGTAAACCGCCGGCGTCGTCCGGAATCGTGCCGGGACTCCATATTGTCGCCACACCGATCGGCAACATGGGCGATATCACCTTGCGCGCGCTCGATGTCCTGCGCGCCGTCGACCTGGTGGCCTGTGAGGATACGCGGGTGTTCGCCAAGCTTGCCCGGGCCCATGGCATCGGAGCACCCACCATCGCCTACGCGGATGCGACGCAAGACGCCGCGGAGCCACGCATCCTGTCGGCCCTCGCGGCCGGCAAGCGGGTGGCCCTGGTGTCCGACGCCGGCATGCCGCTGATTTCCGATCCCGGCTATCGGCTGGTGCGCGAGGCCCTCGCTGCAGACCACAAGGTGACCTGCGTGCCGGGCGCATCGGCCGTGCCGATGGCGCTGGCGCTGTCCGGCCTGCCGACCGACCGGTTCCTGTTCGCCGGCTTCCTGCCGGCCAAGAGCACCGAGCGCCGCCGCGCCATCGGCGAGCTTTCCAGCGTGCCGGCGACCCTGGTGTTCTTCGAGGCACCGCACCGCCTGCCCGAATCGCTCGTCGATCTCGCCGAGCTTCTGGGCGAGCGGCCGGCCGCTGTCGCGCGCGAGCTCACCAAGATGTTCGAGGAGGTTCGCCGCGCGACGCTGGGCGAGCTCGCCACGCATTATGCGAAGAACCCCGACGTGAAGGGTGAGATCGTGCTGGTGATCGGCCCGCCGCTCGCCGATGCCGCGCCCGAGGCCGAGACGATCGATCGCGCCTTGCGCGAGGCGCTGGCTGGCGCTTCGGTAAAGGACGCGGCGTCGGAAGTGGCGGCGCGCTTCGGCCGGCAGCGCCGCGAGATTTACGCCCGCGCGCTCGAACTCAAGCGCGAGAAGACATGACGCCCCCCAACGTAAACACCAGTGCCCGACAGAAGGCCCACCGCCTCGGCCATACGGCGGAATGGCGTGCGGTATGGTGCCTGCGTCTCGCCGGCTGGCGCATCCTGGCGCGGCGCTATCGCACCAAGCTGGGCGAGATCGACATCGTGGCCCGTCGCGGCGGCGTGCTGGCCTTCGTCGAGGTCAAGGCGCGCCGCGATGCGATGCGCGCGGTCGACTCGCTGGGCGAGCGGCAGTTCGGCCGGGTCTCGCGCGCCGCCAGTCTGTTCCTGGCGCATCATCCGCGCCATGCCGACTGCTCGGTGCGCTTCGACGCCGTGCTGGTAAGCGGTTGGTGGCCGCGTCACCTGCCCGATGTCTGGCAGCCACCGGAGTAGTCGTGGCGAGTTTGCAAAAAGACGGGAATCCCCAGCTCGCTCGCCTGCGCGATCTCTGCGCCGGCGACGGCGAGCGGCTCGACCTGTTCGAGGCCGCACTGGCGCTGAGCGCGTCGCGCGCCGAAGAAGCCGTCGACCTCGTGCCCTACCGCCAGCACGTCGCGGCCATGGCGGCCGCCCTCGCCGACCTGGTGCATCGCCGCGGCGCCAATCCCGAGGCGCTGGCCGAGGTGATCGCGCGCTCCTATGCCTACCGCGGCGACAGCGAGACCTACGACGACCTGCAGAACGCCGACATCGTGCGCGTCGTCGAACGGCGCAAGGGCCTGCCGGTGGCGCTGTCGATCCTCTACCTGCATCTTGCCCGCGGGCAGGGTTGGGACGCCGAGGGCCTGGCCTTTCCCGGCCATTTCCTGATCCGTGTCGGCATCGACGGCGCGCGCCATGTCGTCGATCCGTTCCATGACGGCGTCGTCCGCGACGCCGCCGACCTGCGCAGCCTGCTGCGCCAGGTGCTGGGGCCGCAGGCCGAGCTCGTGCCGGCGCATTTCGACACAGTGCCCGATCGCGACGTGCTGCTGCGCCTGGAAAACAACGTCCGGCTGCGGCTGGTCAAGCGCGAGGACTGGACGGGCGCGGCCAGTTCGCTCGACCGCATGCTGGCGATCGCGCCGGACCGGCCGGAGCTCCTGTTCGAGGCCGGCCAGATCAATGCCCGGCTCGACAAGAAGCGGGCGGCGATCGCGGCGTTCGAGCGTTTTCTCGCGGTCGAGGCCGGAGAGGGCGACCCGGCGGTGCGGCATCGGGCGTTAGCGCTGTTGCAGGATTTGCGCCGCGGGCTTAACTGACGCCTCGGTCATTGTAGGAACTCTCGCCATGAAGCTCACCGTCGCCATCCAGATGGACCACGTGTCGACCATCGACATCGACGGCGATTCGACGTTCGTGCTCGGCATGGAGGCCGAACGGCGCGGCCATACGCTGTGGCATTATACGCCGCCCGACCTGATCTTCCGCGACCGCAAGGTGATGGCGCGCGCCCAGCCGATGAAGCTCAGGCGCGAGAAGGGACAGCACTACACGCTCGGCGCGGCCGAGATGATCGATCTGGCGACGCTCGACGTCGTGCTGCTGCGCCAGGACCCGCCCTTCGACATGTCCTACATCACGACAACGCATCTGCTCGAGCACATCCATCCCAGGACGCTGGTGGTCAACGATCCGGCCTCCGTGCGCAACGCGCCGGAGAAGCTGTTCGTCACGCATTTCGACAACGTCATGCCGCCGACCCTGATTACCGCCGACGTCCGCGCCATCCGCGCCTTCCGCGACGAGCACAAGGACATCATCCTGAAGCCGCTGTTCGGCAATGGCGGTTCGGGCGTGTTCCGCGTGCGGCCCGACGACGAGAACTTCAATTCGCTGCTGGAAATGTTCTCGCAGCGCAGCCGCGAGCCGGTGATCGCCCAGCGCTATCTTCCCGAGGTGCGCCAGGGCGACAAGCGCATCATCCTGATCGACGGCAAGGCGGTCGGCGCGATCAACCGCGTGCCGGCGCAGGGCGAGGCGCGCTCGAACATGCATGTCGGCGGCGTGGCGGTGAAGAGCACGCTCACCAGGCGCGAGCAGGAGATCTGCGACATCATCGGGCCGGAACTCGAGCGGCTCGGCCTGATCTTCGTCGGCATCGATGTGATCGGCAATTACCTCACCGAGATCAACGTCACCTCGCCGACCGGACTGCAGCAGATCGACCGTTTCGACGGGGTGTCGCTCGAGGGCCAGATATGGGATCGTATCGAGCTCAAGTACCAAGCCACGCGCGGAGGAATCGCATGATCCGACGCAGTTTTCTCGCTTTCGCCCTGTCATTGACGTCGGCACCGGCCTCCGCCCAGGAAATGTTGACGCTGAAGCCGATCGTCAAGGCGGTGCGCGAGGGCGACGAGGACAAGGTGCGTGCGGCCCTGTTCAAGGGCGAGAATCCCAACCAGTCCGATTTCAACGGCCAGCCGCTGCTGATGGTGGCGACCCTGGCCGGCCAGCTTGGCGTCGCCGAAGCGTTGCTCAAGGGCGGCGCCGTGGTCGATGCCATCGACCGCGAAAGCTACACGTCGCTGATCCGTGCCGCCGAGCGCGGCGACACCGAGATCACTGAAATACTGTTGAAGCGCAACGCCAAGCCCAACGCCCAGACCCGCCAGGGCGTATCGGCCATGATGGTGGCGGCGCGTCTGGGTAGCGCCGAGATCGTGCGCATGCTGCTGGAGAAGAAGGCCGACCCCAATCTCGCCGACTTCACCGGCCGCACTGCGCTCACCTACGCCCGCCAGGCCGGCCGCAGTTCGATCGAGGTCATGCTGCGCAAGGCCGGCGGCCGCGACTGATGGAAGAGGACGACGCTCCTCCGAGACGTGGCGTCATCCGTGTCACCGACCGGATTTTCATCGGCCAATGGGAGATCGACGAGACTTTCGTGCGCGCCGCGGGTCCGGGCGGCCAGCACGTCAACAAAACCTCGAGCGCGGTGCAGCTGCGCTTCGACGCGCGCCACTCGCCGTCATTGCCCGACGACGTGCGCGCCCGTCTGGAGAAGCTGGCCGGCCGGCGGCTGACGCAGGACGGCGTCATCGTGCTGGTGGCGCAGGGCGAGCGCAGCCAGCTCCGGAACCGCGCCGAGGCACTGGCCCGCCTGGTCGAGCTGATCCGCGAAGCCGCCCACCGCCCGACGCCGCGCTGCCAGACCAGGGTGAGCAAGTCCGCCAAGCGCCGCCGCGTCGACGACAAGACGCGGCGCGGCACGATCAAGTCGCTGCGCAAGGTGCGGCTGCGCGAGGATTAGGCGGCCGGGTAGAGGTCGGCGGCCGATCTGCTATAAAGCGCCCACGTCCCCGTAGCTCAGCTGGATAAAGCAGCGGTTTTCTAACGCCGCAATCTATTACGATAATCCCTCTTTTTCGCAGTTTTTGTGCGTTTTTACCCCTAAAACCGTGCTTACAAATCGTTTACAGACAATTTGCGCACATCTACGCTGGTCGCATCAAGTCGGTCCTCGAAAAGCGCACGCTGAACAATGGTCGAATCGTTCTCTACAAGCGCCCAGGTTTGAAGCACCAGACTTGGCAAGTGAGGGTGCGCGTACCTAATGCAATTGGGTATTTGATCAAGAGCGCGGGGACGACCGATGTTGACGAAGCAACTCGCTTTGCGCTCAATCTCTATGATGAGACGCGACTTAGGGTGATGAGCGGAGGCGCTCTAAAACCCCCTCTCGTGAACAAGCTCGTTACGGACTATTGCAGGATCGTACTAAAGAACGACAAAAATACGTCCGACTATATGTACTTTCTTAACTATATGATTCCCCACTTCGAAGGGAAGAGCATGCCGGCTTTGACCCCTGCTGGAATTCAGACATTCCTCGAGTGGCGGCGTGAGAACCCACGGCGGGTTCATAATCCCAGTGAGAACACGATCCGTGCCGAGATCGGATTTCTGCGGCGCTTCATGAAATGGGCTGTCTCGCGGCGATACATGGATCGCGTGATCGAGATCGAAAGACCTTCATGGACAAAGAATCGTCGACCGCACTTCGATGATCAAGACTGGAACAAACTGACACGGCATATCCGCGAGTGGCAGAAAGTAAAAAACTGGGCGCACAAGCGCGACCGCATCATGCTGTCCAACTATGTGCTGATTCTTGCCAGCACGGGAATAAGAGTAGGGGAGGCGCGGACGCTAAAGTGGCGCGACATTCGCAGTCATCAGAGCGAGACTAACGGAGACAAGAAACCTCATATTGTCCTCCTGGTCACGGGAAAGACTGGGCAAAGAGAAGTAGTCGTAAGAACTGCTGATGTCGGAAAATACTTTGCAAATATCTGGGAGATTCGTAAAACGGAACTGGTTGAAGACGAACCTGCGCTCGATAGCTTTGTGTTCTGTCATCCAGACGGAAAGCCTATCGGTTCCTTCAAGAGGAGTTTTACTTCGTTGATCGAGGCGGCAAAAGTCGCGACCTCAAGTCTCGGCGAGCGTCGGACGCTCTATAGTCTTCGACATACTTACGCGACGTTCCGTCTCCAAGAAGGAGTGCATCAGTTCCATCTTGCTCGGAACATGGGGACGTCGACCGCAATGCTCGAAAAGTTCTACGGACACACATCGAATGTTGCTGCTGCTGATGAACTTACGAAGTCGACATCGAGGCGACGTTCAAGTAAAACCTTACCGTGGATGTGATCGGTCCCGTAGCTCAGCAGGATAGAGCGCAGGTTTCCTAAACCTGATGTCGTGAGTTCGAATCTCGCCGGGATCACCACAACCACTGCTCGTTTCATAAATTTTATCCGAGCCACTTTGAATGGCTAAACGGAATTCTGCCCGACAGACGCGCATCTCCAGGTCAGGCATCATCAGCACTCGACTGAGGAACGACAGAACACTGTTCTAAAAGCGTTCGATAAAGGCATTGAGGGGATGTAGCTCTTGTTCGCGGAAACCGCTGTAAAGCCGTCTCCACGAGAAAAACCAACCTACTTGCGACGAGTTTCAATCACGTATCCGCGACCTCATGCCGTGCCTGAAGCCGTCTGGATCAACCCGCCTCAGCAGGAGAAAACCACTCCGCAAATAACGCTGAATTTGTCAGTGAATTCAAGACGTCTGGTGGCGCAAAGCCATTGACACGTTCCGGACGCGTTGTGAAAAAAAGTAGTGTTGAACGTCAAAATTGGAAATATGCCGTATATATACACAGTACGAATACGTTGTGACATATACCAAATGGATTGAGGCATCCTGAACTTAAAGAGCCTCTGGCAAGTTGCGGAATGGCAGCCACTACCACGCCCGAGCGGGTACTCGGCAAATCGCATCAGTACTACGGACCACTGCATTTTGAAGGGGTATGATGCGATCTAACTGAACTCGGCGAAGCAGAGCCGAGAGTAACTGATTAGCAAGCAGCCCCCGTATGGGACTGCCGATGAGGCTCCGTGTAATCCACGACCTCAGACTTCTGGATGTAGATTTGCCTTGCTACCAGAAGTTCCC